>DATEOL010000001.1:0-5665 GCA_035274025.1 Gemmatimonadales bacterium
CGCATTGCGTCCCGCTGTGCTTATCGCAGGAAGCCCCCGCAAAGGCTCCCGCTCGCGAGCGCTCCTCGCGCGAGTGGAGAATCGCCTCATTGCCCACGGCTGGCAGCCCACCCTCTTCGACCTGAGCACGTTTCCGGCCGATGCGCTGCTGGGGCGCCAGATCGTCCCAACCGTCACAACCGCCCTGGATGCGGTCAGGGATGCGAGCCTCGTGGTCGTGGCCACACCGGTCTATCGCGAGACCTACTCCGGACTGCTCAAGACGTTCTTCGACCTGCTCAATACCGGCGACCTCGCCGGCAAGCCCGCGATCGCGATTGCGACCGGAGCCTCGCCCGATCACGGGCACGCGATCGGGGCGGGACTGGTACCGTTGTTCGAGAGCGTGGGCGCGCGGGTGGTCGGATCGCTGTACGCCACGGACGCCGAGTTCCAGAATGGCGAGCCCTCGCCGGCGCTGGGTGCCCGGGTGGATGAGGTGCTGCGCGGGGCGATCGGTGGCGGGACCAATGGGCACTCGAAGCCGCCGAAGATCGGCATCTACTACGAGCACCCGCACTGGTTCGAGCCGCTGTTCGCCGAGCTCGACCGGCGCGGTGTGCCCTACGAACGCCTGCTCGCGGGTGAGCACCAGTACGATCCCGCGTCGGCCGACCGCTGGTCGCTCGTGTTCAACCGCATGAGCCCGTCGGCCTGGCTCCGCGGCCGCGGCGACGCGGTGTTCTACACCCAGCATTTCCTCCGGCATCTCGAAGGGCAGGGAGTGCGCGTGGTCAATGGCACCGCGGCGTTCGCGACCGAGATCTCCAAGGCGTCGCAACTCTCGCTGCTCTCCCGCCTCAACCTTCCGTTCCCCGCCGCGCGAGTGATCCACGACCAGGCGCAGGCGCCCGAGGCCGCCCAATCCCTGCGGTTTCCGGTAGTGGTCAAGCCCAACGTGGGGGGGAGCGGCGCGGGGATCCAGCGGTTCGACACCGCGGAGGGACTCGCGCGCGCGGCAGCGGCCGGCACGCTCGATCTCGGCCCCGACCACACCGCGCTGGTGCAGGAGTACATCCCCGCGGAAGAGGGACGCATCACGCGGGTCGAGGTGCTCAACGGGAAGTTTCTCTACGCCATTCGCGTCTACTCCCCACCCGGCTCCTACAACCTCTGTCCCGCCGATGTCTGCCAGACGGTCGATGGCGCCGAGCTCGATCGCGCGGCCTGCCCGGTCGACGCGCCGAAGAACGGGCTGCGGGTGGAGGCCTACCAGCCGCCCGCGGAGATCATCGCGGACGTGGAGCGCATCATGAAGGCCGCCGGCATCGAGATCGGCGGCGTGGAGTACATGATCGACTCGCGCGACGGCCAGCGGGTGTACTACGACATCAATGCGCTTTCGAACTTCGTCGCGGACGGACCGCGCGTGCTGGGCTTCGATCCCTTCGCGCGGCTTGCCGACTGGCTCGAGCGGGAGGCCGCGTGATGCGCTTCGGTTACTGGCTGCCGGTCTTCGGGGGCTGGCTGCGCAACGTCCCCGACGAACAGATGGATGCGTCCTGGGCCTACGTGAGCCGGCTGGCGCGGCGCAGCGAGGAGATCGGGTTCGACCTGACCCTCGTGGCCGAGCTCAACCTGAACGACATCAAGGGCATCGACGCGCCCTCGCTCGATGCCTGGTCCACTGCCGCCGCGCTCGCGGCGATCACCTACCGGCTCGAGATCATGGTGGCGGTGCGGCCCACCTTCCATCACCCCGCGCTGCTCGCGAAGCAGGCGGCGAACATCGACCGCATCAGCAACGGTCGCCTTTCGCTCAACGTCGTCTCCTCCTGGTGGGCCGAGGAAGCGAAGCAATACGGCGTCCAATTCGACCGGCACGACGACCGCTACGCGCGGACCGCGGAGTGGCTCCAGGTGCTCGACGGCGTATGGAGCGAAGCGCGCTTCTCGCACGCAGGGAAGTACTACCAGGTCGCCGAGACGACACTGGAGCCCAAGCCGGTGCGGAAGCCGCGCCCGGTCGTGTATGCCGGCGGCGAGTCGCCCGCGGCCAAGGACCTGATCTCGCGCACCTGTGACGGATACCTGATGCATGGTGATCCGGCCGAGCGAATCGCCCCCAAGGGGGCGGAAATGCAGCGGCGCCGCGAGCAGCTCGGTCTTGCACCGCTCGCCCTCGGCGTCGCGGGGTTTGTCGTCTGCCGGCCCACGGAACAGGAGGCCAAGCGCGAGGTCGAGCGGATCACCGACGTGAAGGCATCGGCCGCGGGGTACGCGAATTACCAAGACTGGCTCGCCAATACCCAGCTCGAGCAGCGTGTCTCACTGGAAGACTACTCGGTCTCCAATCGGGGACTCCGTGCTGGACTCGTCGGCACGCCCGAACAGATCGCCGATCGGATCCGCGAGTTCAGCGACGCGGGCGTGGACCTCCTGCTGCTGCAATGCTCACCGCAGCTCGAGGAGATGGAACGATTCGCCGAGGAAGTGATTCCGCTGGTGAACGGACGGGCGATATGGCCTACGACCGGAAACGCTACCGCATCGCGCTTCTTGGCGACCGCATTGACACCTGGGGATGGAACGGAACCGAATGGAGGAGAGTAGGACCCGAGTAGGAGTGTACTCATGAGGGTGTATGGCCCAGCTGACCTTGCTCGATGCTGTTCGTGCCGCTTTCGGCGGAGACGTCACTCGAAAGGCATCCGGCTACCTCGGTGACCCCGAGGTCGACATTCGCAGGAATTTCGACGTCATCATTCCCGTGACGCTCGCCGCCATCGTGAACAAGGCGGAAACCGCCGGCTCCGGCGCGATCGCCACGCTGGCCGCGGAAGCGCTCCCGCTGGATCGCCATGCCAGTATCGCAGAGCTCTTCGCGCCTGGGGCCCATGACAGTTCAGCCGGCGCGCCCGACCTGATCAAGGGCGTCTTCGCCGAGCGCTTCGGCGCGATCGCCAACGCCACCGCGTCTTACACCACCGGACGGAGCTCGACGATCGGCGCGATGTTTGGTGCCGTGGTGACGCACGCGCTCGCAGTCATCGGGCGCCACATGCGGGAGAACAACCTGCCCGCTGGCGCGCTGTCCTCCGTGCTTGCGGGCCAGAAGTCTTCGATCTGGGCTTCGGTCCCTCCCGAGCTCAGCCTCGCGAGCCTGCTCGGTCCTCCGGCGCGTCCGGCGCCGTCCTACGTGACGGCGAGTGCCGCGCCACCGGAGCGTGGCACGTCCTGGCTGGTCCCGGTGCTCCTGCTCCTGGTCGCGGGTGGGGTGGTCTGGTGGCTGCTCCGGTCGCGCGCATCGGAGCGGGTGGTGAGCGCGGGACTCGACACCGTTCCCGCGACCGTGGTGGTGCCGCCTGCGGCTCCCAGCGCCGTACCCGCCGAGTCACTGCCGCCCGCGCAGGCGTCGAACAAGGTCTCGCTGCCCAACGGCGTGACCCTGAACGCCCCGCGCGGAGGAATGGAGGACCGGTTGGTCACCTTTCTCAACGATCCTGCCGCGAAGCCGGACGAGAACCTCTGGTTCGACTTCACCCATCTCGATTTCGCGCCTGGCACGGCGCAGCTCGTGCCGGGAAGCCGGAAGGAGATCACCAATCTCGCGCAGATCCTCAAGGCGTACCCCTCGGTCCGCGTCAAGATCGGCGCCTTCACCGATTCCTCGGGCACCGATGCCGTGAATCGCCAACTTTCGAAGGCGCGCGCCGAGGCGGTCGCGAAGGAGCTTCGCGCCTCGGGTGTTGGCGGGCAGATCGCCGGGGTGGATGGCTACGGAGCGGCCTTCGCAAAGGTCGCCCCGTCGGCCTCGGATGGTGAGCGGAGCAGGGACCGCCGGCTCGGGGTCTCGGTGTGGGTGCGCTAAAGGCGGGAAGACGGACGGGCGGGAAGTCGGGTAGTCGGCGAGTGCCAGTGAATCAGCCCACTGATGGACGACATCTTCCGTCCCGTCTTCCCGTCTTTCCGTCTTCCCGTTACTTGCCGTAGACGACGCGCATTCCCCGATTGAGCGTCGTTCCTCCCCCGTCGCTGTGTCCCAGTCCCCGATGGATTTCCATCCAGAGCTTGAGCCCCGGATAGTTCCTGCTCTTGAGCTTCGCACCCAGGTGAGTCATGCCGCTCACGATCTGGCCGGTTCCCTCGAGCATCGGATTGTCCATCTCCAGCTCGCCCGATGCCAGGTAGATGCTCGCCTTCAGGTCCTTGTGCGTCTCGGCGTATTTCGCTTCGAGCTTGAGCGCCTCACCGTCGCCATACGCGGTCGCCGGACTCGAGATGATGTACGTCGTGAACGGTGAATTGGGCTGGAAGATCACCCACGATGCGAAGAACCCGCCCGCCGAGATGCCGTAGAGCCCCAGCCGGTTCATGTCGACCCGGTACTTCGCCTTCGCCTTCGGGATGATCTCCTTGACGATCATGTCGAGGAACCTGGGCGCTCCACCGCTGCACTTGTCCGGTGCGGCCTTGTAGGCGGCGCAGAACCCGGTCAGGAGCTTGCCGAACGGGTCCTGCCGGTCCCAGTTGGGCGGGGAGAACTCGTAGATCCGGCGACGGGTCCAGACGCTGTCGCCGTCGTCCAGAACCGCGCCGACGCTCAGGACGATGACCCCCTCGATGTCGCCCTGACCGGCGAGCGCGCTGGCCGCGTCGAACGCGACCGGGAACACATGGTCTCCATCGGTCACGACCAGCAGCGGCCATGACCTGGTCGGATTCTCCTTGTACCCGGGCGGCAGGCCGACGCTGATGCCATAGGTCTCACCCATGCTGGGGGACTTGTAGGTCCAGCTCTCGACCGAGCGGACGGGGAAGGGGCGCGGAGTGAACTCCTGCGCGACGAGGGGAAAGGCGACCCCGAGTAACATGGCTCCGACGAGTTTCGACAGGGACATTGGCTTGGTTCTTGGTTCCGGGTTCTTGGTTGATTGGTGGGGCGTGCGCTGGGTGTCTGGCGCGGTTTCCGCTGACAGGAAGGTATATCATGCGCGCATTCGGCAGTATCGCTGCTCGCGGGTTTGCTACTCGCGGACCCGGCTTCCCCCGGCCCGCATTCTTATGGGGTCTCCCTCCTATCAGTCATTTCTCAAAATTCTGCAATGTTTGATGTGCCAATTCATCGGTGGCGGGTGCCAGCCCCCGCCGCCCATGTGCACTCATACGCTGCAAGACAATGGAGGCTTCATGAAATTGCCACTTCGGTTTTCGCTTGCTGTGTTGGGAAGTCTCGCGGTCGCCTGCTCCACCGAATCCGATCCCAACGCACCCAGTCCCTCCTTTGCCAAGGAAGGCCGTGAGCGGGTCGTCCACATGTCGGATGCGTGCGATCCCACCAGCTTCGACGCCGTGCTTGGTGCCGGCGCATGCACCCGGAGCGGCGGTGTGACGTTCGACAAGTTCATCGAGCTCTTGGGGCAGAACCAGTCGGTCGGCGCCTGGCACTTCACGCCGGGACAGCTGAACGTCCAGGTCGGTGATGAGCTCGTCGCCGTCAATGATGGAGGAGAGACCCATACCTTCACCGAGGTGGAGGAGTTCGGCGGCGGCATCGTGCCGGACCTGAACACGCTTTCGGGGAATCCCATTCCCGCGCCGGAATGCAACCCGGCCACGATCACGATGATCCCGCCCGGCGGGCGGTTCAGCGAAGACGTCGATGAAGACGAGGACGAGCTCTACC
>DATEOL010000002.1:0-7223 GCA_035274025.1 Gemmatimonadales bacterium
TGAAGGCATTCTTCAAGTCGGCCGGATTCTACGCGCTCTGGTATCCACGCCTGTGGCTGGGCTGGGGTCGCTGGCCGCGGTACGGCGAATTCGGCGAGCTCGCGACCCACATGCGGTTCGTGAACCGGGCCTCACGCAAGCTCGCGCGGACGCTCTTTCACTCGATGATCCGGTTCGGTCCCAAGCTCGAGAAGCGGCAGTCGGTGCTGTTCCGGCTGGTGGATGTGGGGGCCGAGCTGCTGGCGATCAGCGCCGCGTGCTCGCGAGCGATCATGCTGACCAGGAAGGATCCCTCGAACAAGGGGCCGCTCGAGATGGCGGACGTCTTCTCGAAGCACGCCCGGCGGAAGGTGAACCTGCTCTTCGGCCAGGTGTTCGGGAATGACGACGTCGCGACGTACAAGCTGGCCCAGGAAGTCCTGAGGGGCGAGCACGAATGGCTCGAGGAAGGGATCGTCAAACTGGGCGGTTGAGGCGGCTGGGGCGGTTGAGACGGTTAGTGAACGTCCTGATCACCCTGATCACCCTGACCACCCTAACCGTCCGAACCGTCCCAACCCGTCTGGGAGTATCGAATGGCTATTGCCGAGGGAAGATCCATCCCGTTCGTTGGGGCTGAACACATCGAGGTCGCCGTCCTCGAGACCTTCGGCTACGAAGGTCCCGACCAGGAGATCGTGACCGAGACCAACGAGTTCAGCGCCGTCTGCCCCTACAGCGGCCTGCCCGATTTCGCCCGGCTCACGATCAGCTATGTGCCTCGCGCGAAGTGTGTCGAGCTCAAGAGCCTCAAGTACTACGTCACCAGCTACCGGAACGTGGGGATCTTCCAGGAGCACGCCACGGCGCGGATCGCTGAAGACCTGTTCAAGCTCCTGGAGCCGCAGCGGCTCACGATTCGCACCGTCTACAACATCCGTGGCGGCTTCGAGACCACGTGCACGGTGACGAAGCCCTAGACCTTCGTCTCCCGTGGTGCCACCAGTCGCTTCGCCAGGGACCTGAGCCGCTCGGACTCGGGAGCCAGCCCGGGCGGCAGTCCCCCTTCCCCTTCCCGCGCCCCCAGCAGGGCCGCCGCGACGGCCGCGGCGTCCGCCCCATCCGTCGCGAATCGCTCGAACGCGCGGGTCACCATCGGCTCGTGATGCGCCGTCCACAGGGCCACCTCCGCGCAGGCGATCGCCGCGTGGCCACCACCGTCCAGCTCGTCCCGCTGCACGAACGGAATGCGCCGGGCCGAAGAGAGCACCGCCGGCGCGGCATCGTTGGCGAGCAGCGCCGCGATGACGTCGGGCAGGAAGTCACGCCGGCCCTGCAGCAGCTGCGCGAGGGCGACGTTGACCGCGACGCTGCTCCAGGCGGTCCGCGGCTCGCCATGGGTGAGCATGATCGTGTGCCAGGTGCCGCTCACCAGGTTGCGCGGCTGGGTCGCCGCCGCGATCCCGATCGGGATCGCCCGGACCAGTGGCCCGCCGTCCGACGGACCGGCCGGGGCCGCGCGGGGCGCATCGTAGCGGGCCAGGTGCTCGAGTGCGTCGAGGGTCCCCTGCCCCAGCCCGCGGCCATCCCGCCGGGCCCACGTAATCCACCGCTCGGCGATCCGACGAAGATCGACCTCGTCCTCGAGCAGCTCCTCGGCCAGCAGCGCGGCCAGGGCGGATTCCCCCACGAGCTCGGCGCCGGGATCGGCTCCGGCGTAGCCGCGCGCGAGGCCCAGCAGGGCACCGCGCGCGCGGTCGGCGATGGGAATCGGACGGGCCACGACTGCCTCCAATCGAAACACGAGTTCGCTATCTTTCCGGCGTTCAAAAATCACCCGCCGACCCCTGATGTGAAGGCCGTTCCCGTGACCACCCGCGACTCGCTCTCCATCACCGACAATCGCACCGGCAAGTCCTACGAGCTGCCCATCGCTGACGGCACGATCAAGGCGATCGACCTGCGGCAGGTCAAGACGGACGACGAAGATTTCGGGTTGATGACCTATGATCCGGCCTTCATGAACACCGCGGCGTGCCGGAGCGCCATCACCTACATCGACGGCGACAAGGGGATCCTGCGCTATCGCGGCTACCCGATCGAGGAGCTGGCCGGGCGGGCGACGTTCCTCGAAGTGGCGTACCTGCTGGCGGAAGGCGAGCTCCCGACCAAAGCGCAGCTCGACAAGTGGACCGAGGACATCCGGTACCACACCTACGTGCACACCAACATCATCAAGTTCCTCGAGGGCTTCCGCTACGACGCCCACCCGATGGGCATGCTGCTCGGCGTGGTCGGCGCGCTCTCGACGTTCTACCCCGAGGCCAAGGACATCGGCGACTCGGCCAACCGATACGTGCAGCGGGTCCGGCTCATGGCCAAGCTGCCGACGCTCGCGGCTTTCGTCTTCCGCCACTCCCGCGGCCTGCCCTACGAGTTCCCCCGCAACGATCTGGATTACATCGGGAACTACGTCAACATGATGTTCTCGATCGGCGGGAAGCACGAGCCGAACAAGGTACTGCAGCGGGCGCTCGAGATCCTGCTCATTCTGCACGCCGACCACGAGCAGAACTGTTCCACCAGCGCGGTGCGCTCGGTGGGCTCCTCGCACGTGGACCCGTTCTCGGCGGTGTCGGCCGGCATCGCGGCGCTCTACGGCCCGCTCCATGGCGGCGCCAACGAGGCCGTGCTGCGCATGCTCGACGAGATCGGCCACAAGAAGAACATCCCCGCCTTCATCGAAAGCGTGAAGCAGGGGGAGGGACGACTGATGGGCTTCGGCCACCGGGTCTACAAGAGTTACGATCCGCGAGCGAAGCTGATCAAGAAGACGGCCGATGAGGTGTTTGCCCAGACCGGGCTCAATCCCAAGCTCGAGATCGCCATCGAGCTGGAACGGATCGCGCTGGAGGACGACTACTTCATCAAGCGGAAGCTCTACCCCAACGTGGACTTCTACTCCGGCCTCATCTACCAGGCCATGGGGTATCCGACCGACTACTTCACGGTCCTGTTCGCGGTGGGCCGCCTGCCGGGCTGGCTGGCGCAATGGGAAGAGATGCTGACGGACAAGGACCAGAAGATCTCGCGTCCGCGCCAGATCTACACCGGCGCCGACACCCGGGCCTTCGTCCCCATCGACAAGCGGTAGAGCACGGAGCACGGAGCACAGAAAAGGGGACCTTGTTCAGGTCCCCTTACTGTTTCAGACGGCTTCGGCTTCCTTGCTTTTTGTCCGGTGCTCCGTGCCCTGCGCGCTGCGCTCCTCCTCGCTCGCCAGGCGCTCGGCTTCGAGCTTCCACCCGGCCGGCACGTCGCCTTCGAGGTAGGTATAGCCCTCGAGGCCGGCGAGATAATCGGCGATGAAGGCGTTGGCGTCGGTCCGTGAGAGGTCCTTGGCGTTCGCCACCTTGCGGCGGAAGGTCGCGATGAGATCGTTGGCCCGGAACTGCACGTAGTTGAGTACCTCGGTGACGGTGTCTCCTTCCACCAGGTCGCTCACCTCGTAGCTGCCATTCTTCAGCTTGATGTGCACCGCGTTGGTGTCCCCGAAGAGGTTGTGCAGGTCCCCGAGGATTTCCTGGTAGGCCCCGGTGAGGAAGATCCCCAGGATGTACGGCTCCCCGTCCTTCCAGGGATGCAGCTCGAGGCACGGCTTCCCGCGGCGCCCGCCGGCGAAGCGGTCGATCACGCCGTCGGAATCGCAGGTGATGTCCTGCAGCGTTCCCCGGCGAGTCGGCTCCTCGGTGAGCCGATGGATCGGGACGATCGGGAAGAGCTGGTCGATCGCCCAGTTGTCGGGCAGCGACTGGAACACCGAGAAGTTGCAGAAATAGCGGTCGACCAGCGTCGCCTCGAGATGCGCCTGGATCTCGGTATACGCCCCCTTGTCCTGCGCGATCAGCTTGGCGATCGCGTTCATCGTGGCGAAGTAGTACACCTCGATGTCCGCCAGCTCCTTGAGCGTGATGGCGTCGCTGGCGAAGAGCTCCTGGGCCTTTTCCTTGGCGAAGAGCGCGTCGTGAAATGCCTCGTCCACGCTCGCGAGTGCAAGTCCGTCCAGGTTCTCCTTGAGCTCCTTGAGGACCTTGTGCGACTTCTTCCTGTCCACCGCCGGCACGCTGGGCTCGCTCTGCGCCTCGACGTCGGTCACGTTGACGAGCAGCAGCGAGTGATGGGCGGTCATCGCGCGACCCGACTCCGAAATGATGTTCGGCATCGGGAGGTTGAGCTGGCGGCAGGTATTCCCCAGCAGGTACACCACGTCGGTCGCGTATTCCTGCAGCGTGTAGTTGGCGCTCGCGGGACGGGTGGAGCGGGAGCCGTCGTAATCCACGCCCAGGCCGCCACCCACGTCCACGTGGGTGAGGTCGAAGCCCATGTCGCGGATTTCGGCGTAGTAGCGCCCGATCTCCTCGAGGCCGGCCTTCACGTATCGGATATCGGGGATCTGGCTGCCGAGGTGGAAGTGGACCAGCTTGAGACGGTCCTTCCGTCCCAGCTCTTCCAGCCGGCCCAGCAGCTTGATGAGCTGGGGCGCGCTGAGCCCGAACTTGGACTTCTCGCCGCCGCTCTTGGCCCATCGCCCCGCGCCCTCGGTCGCGAGCTTGATCCGCACGCCCAGGTTGGGCTGCACGCCGAGCTCATCGGCAACGCGGAGCACGTCCTCCAGCTCACCGAGCTGCTCCAGCACGATGAAGACCTGGTGGCCGAGGCGCTGGCCCATGAGGGCCATCCGCATGAACTCCTCGTCCTTGTAACCGTTGCAGACGATCACGTGATCGGTGCGCTCGCCGATGCCGAGCACCGCCTGGAGCTCCGGCTTGCTGCCGCACTCGAGTCCCACGCCGTATTCGGCGCCGAACTCGACGATCTCCTCCACCACGTGCCGCTGCTGGTTGACCTTGATCGGGTAGACCGTCGTGTAGGTCCCCTCGTACTGGTGCTCCTCAATGGCGCGGGCGAATGCCGCCTGCAGCTCACCGATGCGGGCCTTGAGGATGTCCGAGAACCGGAGCAGGAGGGGAAAACCGATCCCCTGCGCGTTCAGGTCGAGGGCGAGGCGGAAGAGATCGATACCGCGCGCCTTGTCGCGGTCCGGATGCACCATGACGTGGCCCTCGGCATTGATCCGGAAATAGCCGAGACCCCAGCCGAGCATGTTGTACAGCTTCTCGGCGTCCTTGATCGTCCACTCTGCAGCGGTGATTTCGAGGCTCCCTTCGCCCGTGCGCGGAGTATTATACACCGGGAAACCGACCGGAGACGCGGCAGTGCGGTGGTCGTATCGGATCGTGACAATCCTGGGGACCGAGATCCGGATCCACGTCACGTTCCTGTTCCTGGTGGCGTGGTACGCGATCGTCGCCGGACAGGCGGGCGGGCGCGATGCGGCCGTGGCCACGGCGGTGTTCGTGCTGCTCGTGTTTCTCTGCATCCTGCTGCACGAGTTCGGTCACATCCTTGCCGCGAGGCGCTATGGCATCCGCACGCCTGAAGTACTGCTCTCCCCCATTGGCGGGCTGGCGCGACTCGAGCGGCTGCCGGAGGAGCCCCGACAGGAGCTGATCGTCGCCCTGGCCGGGCCCCTCGTCACGCTGGTGATTGCCGCGGCGCTCGGGGCCTGGCTCCAGGTCACAGGACGCGGACACGAGCTGCACCTCCTCAGGCCGGGCAGCGGCGGACTGGTGTCCGATCTCTTCCGGGTGAACGTCTTCCTTCTCGCCTTCAACCTCATCCCCGCATTTCCGATGGACGGCGGGCGGGTCCTTCGCGCGCTGCTGGCGAAAAAGATCGGCCTGGTGCGCGGCACCCGGATCGCCGCGCGGGTCGGACAGTTCTTCGCGTTCATCCTCGGCATGATCGGCCTCACCGGCGCGCCGATGCTGATCATCATCGCGGGATTCATCTACATCGCCGCGGAGGGTGAGGCGCAGGCGGTGGAGACCCGTGTCGCCGGCCAGGGCATCACCGCGAGCGCAGTGATGATCACCGACCTGAGGCTGCTGCCGGTCTACGCCACGCTCGAGGATGCGGTGCGCCTCCTCCTCGCCGGTGAGCAACGCGAATTTCCGGTGGTCGACAACGACCAGCGGCTCGAGGGACTGCTCACGCGCGATCACCTCATTCGCGGATTGTCCGAGCACGGCCCCGCCACCATCGTGAGCCAGGTGATGGCATCGCCGGTGCAGTCGATCGGCCCCGGCGCGTCGTTCGATCACGCCTTGCACCAGCTGCGGACGTCCGGGCTCCCCGCGCTGCCGGTCGTGGATGAGGCGCGGCGCGTCGTGGGGCTCATCACCACGGACAACATCGCCGACCTCATCCTGGTGCGCCGACACATGCCGGCACCATCGTGAACCCGGCCACGATCGCGGTCACCGGAGCAAGCGGATTCATCGGCAGCGCGGTCGCGGCGGTGCTCGGCGCGGAGGGCCATCACGTCCTGCGACTGGTCCGCCGGCCTGCCGCCTCGGACACCGAAGTCGCCTGGGATCCCGATGGCGGCCAGATCGACGCCGCGAAGCTCGACGGCGTCGATGCGGTCGTGCACCTCGCGGGGGAAAGCATCGCCGGAGGCCGCTGGAACGCGGAGCGCAAGGCGCGCATCCGGCAGAGCCGGGTGAAGGGAACCACCCTCCTCGCCGGCGCGCTCGCGCGACTGTCCCGGCGACCGCGGGTCCTGGTCTCCGGATCGGCCATGGGCATCTACGGGGATCGAGGCGACGAAGTCCTGACGGAGACCTCGACGCCGGGCCCGGGATTTCTCGCCGAAGTCGGCCAGGCCTGGGAGGCCAGCGCGGATGTCGCCCGGCAGGCGGGGATCCGGGTCGTGCATCCGCGATTCGGGATGGTGATCCATCCGTCCGGCGGGGCCCTGGAGCGGATGCTGCCGCCCTTTCGCCTGGGACTGGGCGGGCACCTTGGCAACGGCCAGCAGTGGATGAGCTGGATCGCGCGAGACGACGCTGTCGCGGTCATTCGCGCCGCGATCAGCAATGACTCGATGCTCGGGCCGGTCAACGCGACCAGCCCGAATCCGGTGCGGAACTCCGAGTTCACCCATCTGCTCGGCGCCGCGCTCCATCGCCCCGCCGTCGCCGCCGTGCCCGCCTTCGTGCTGGAGCTGATGTTCGGCGAGCTGGCGCGGGAGGCCCTGCTCGCGAGCCAGCGCATGGTACCCGCGCGACTGGAGGAGCTGGGGTTTTCCTTCGAGCACCGGGAGCTCGGTCCGCTGTTCG
>DATEOL010000003.1:0-4428 GCA_035274025.1 Gemmatimonadales bacterium
CTACTTAACAGAATACATCTTATACGTCATTCGCATGTTGCCCGGGCGGGGGCGCGACAGCCCATGAAATCGCGGCTTTGCAGCAGATTTGTTCGACTCCGCGTAGGTTCTTGGAGTCGTAATACACCGACCTTTCACCCAAGAGAGGGCGAATGCTTCTAGCGGCCATGACCACGCTGGTGGCCCTGTTCCACCCCCCTTCCGATACCCTCTCAGGAAGCGTCCGGACCGTCGAGGGGGCCCCAGTCGCCGGGGCCACCGTCAGCCTCCCGGAGCTCAACCGGCTGGTCACCACGGATTCCCAGGGCGGGTTCCGATTCGTCAGCCTGCCTCAAGGACGGATCGTCCTGGTGGTGAGGGCTCCCGGATACGCTGCGGTGACCTCCCGCGTGTCGGCTGGAGACCGGGTCGACCTGAAGCTGCAGCCTTCCGCCACTGTCGAGATAGCTGACTTGGTAGTGACTGCGGCCCCGAGCGCCGTGGAAGGCGACAGGAGCCCGCTGGCGAACACCGTACTGGGGGGCCGGGAGCTGGCCAGCACCCGCAACGTGGCCATCGCCAATGCAACCGACGAGCTCCCCGGCGTCCGGAGCCTCACCACTGGCGGACAGATCGCCAAGCCAGTCATCCGGGGTCTCACCGGCTCCCGGGTCCTGGTCATGGATCAGGGCCATCGGCTGGAGGACTACAGCTGGAGCGACGAGGACGGTCCGTCGATCGATGCCGCCCTGGTTGGGCGGGTCGAGGTGATCCGGGGACCGGCCAGCGTCCTGTACGGAAGCGAGGCGCTCGCCGGCGTCGTGAACGCCCTGGCGCCGGCCCTGCCCGACGCCGTCGGGCAGGACCCAATGCACGGCTGGCGCGTCGGCCTTGGATTCTCATCGAACAACGCCGACCTCGACGCGCTGCTCCGTTACGACGGCGCGCGCGGCAACGTGGGTTGGCGTCTCACCGCGATCGGGCGCAAGGCGGCCGATCTTCACACCCCCGATGGCGAGCTCGAGAACACCGGCTACGGGGCCTTCAACGGCGAAGGCGCGCTCACGATCCGCAATTCGGCGGGCTACTTCACCGTGCGCGCGGCCCACTACGGCGGCGAGTTCAAGCTGCTCGAGGCCAACGGTCCTCCACCCGGCCAGGAGGAAGGTGAAGAAGAAGGTCCCGAACGGAAGCTCGCCGACGAGCGGGTGCAAGCCGACTGGCTGCACGCCGGACAGGCCTGGACGTGGCGCGCCGGCGCGCAGTACCAGCGCCACTCGCTGATCGAGGTGTCCGATGAGGTGCCCGGCGGCGGTCCCGGTCATGAGGCGACCGCCTTCGACCTGCTGCTCAACACCTTCACCGGCCGGGTCTCCGGGACGCGCGCGTGGAACAGCGGTGTCACCGCGACGTTCGGCGCCACCGCCCTGGTCGAGTCGAACGACACCCGCGGCCCGATTCCACTCGTCCCCGATGCCGACATCAGCTCCGGCTCCGGTTCTGTCGTGGTAGAGGACCGGCTCGGCAAGGTCACGCTCGCCGCCGGTGCACGCGTCGACGTCAGGCATCTCTCCGCGAAAGCCGACCCCACGCTCGGTAATGGCGACGATACCCGTGACTACACCGCGGGATCGGGCACCCTTGGCCTGGTCTACGAAACGTCACCGGGCGTGAGCTTCCGTTCGAACCTGGGACTCTCCTGGCGGGCGCCCAACCTCTTCGAGCTCTACGCCAACGGTCCGCACCTTGGCGAGGCACGTTACGAGCGAGGTGACCCCGCCCTGACCACCGAGCGCGGCCTCGTCTTCGACGTGGGCACGCGGATCGATCGCTCACGCGTACGCCTCGACGCCAGCGTCTACTCCCAGCATGTGCAGGACTACATCTACATCACGCCGACCGCCGAGGTGATCGACGGATTCCAGGTCTACCAGCATGTGTCCGGGACAGCGAGCCTCTATGGTGTCGAGGCCGAGGTCGATCTCGACATGACGAAGAGCCTGACCCTGCGCACCCGCGGCGACGCCGTGCACGCGACCAACACCGACACCGACGAGCCTCTGCCGCTCACGCCGCCGCTGCGTGGCATGGTTGGCCTCCAGGCCCATCACGGACGCTGGCTCGGCTTGAAGAACGGAACCGCTGAGCTCGACCTCGTCATGGTGGACGAGCAGCACCGTCCCGCGGATCTCGACGTGGTGACCGCCGGCTACGGGCTTCTCAACTTCGACGCCGGCTTCGACGCTTCGCTGCTGCATCGCGTACTGCATTTCGACCTGGGCGTGCACAACATCGCGAACCATTCGTATCGCGATTTCCTGAGCCGCTACAAGACGTTCGCGCTCAACCCGGGACGGGATTTCATCGTGAGGCTGGACTGGGCGCTCTGACCGCGGGCGACGGACGACGGGCGACGGGCGTCACGGGATCCCTGCTAGCCGCTCTCGCGTGCTCGGATCCCGGCCCGGCCGTGCGTACCATTGCCCTCTCCCATCCCGAGGACACGGTTTCGGCATTCGAGCCGTTCGCCGCGATCGACCGTGCCTCGCCAGGAAAGGTCTACGTCGGCGCGCAGTACGGCGCCGGCTACAACCGGGGCGGAATGCACCTATGGACCTGGAGCAGTCGTGACGGCGGCGGCACCTGGTCCGGAATGCGCGTGGTGCCGAAGGTGTTTCCCGCCGCGGGTCAGGCCCTCGCGGCCGATCTCACGATGGCGGTCGGTCCCGAGGGCACCCTCTACAGTCTCTCGCTCACCGCGGACTCGGCGCCAACCGGTCTCCTGACCGCGGCGGCGGTGCTCGCACTCTCGACCGATGGCGGCCGATCGTTTTCCCCGAAGCTCGTGTTCGGGACCGTGGAATCGTCCTCGCCCGGGGTCATGACGTTCACCGACAAGTCGTGGCTTGCGGGAGACGATCACGCGACGAGTCCCGGACGCGGCAATCTTTATTTCGGCTGGTCGCGCAATCGGGTCGATTTCAGGGACACCTCGGTCACCACTTCCCCCGCGTTCGCGGTTTCGCGGGATGGCGGTGCCACGCTCGATTCGGTGCTATCACTCTCGAAGCAGGGTTTTGGCGTCACGATCGCCGTTCGCACCGACGGGACGGTAGACGCCGCGTGGTACGAGCTCCGGCCCGGAGGCAGTGAGGGTGCCCGCGTGCTGCACGCGAGCTCGCGGGACCAGGGTCGGACGTTCGGTCCCGCCGAGCTCGTGGCTGAGGTTGCGGATACGACGGAGAGCATCGAGCTGCCGCAGATCACCGTCGGACCGGGCAATCGGCTTCTGCTCTGCTGGACCCAGGGAGTGCCGAAGCCCGGGTCACGGGTCGATGTCTGGTGCAGTACGCGACTCCCGGAGGGAACGTGGGGCCAACCCCGCGCGATCCTCTCCGACTCCGCGCGCGGCGTGGCCTACGCCTACCCCGCGACCGCGGCGACAGATGATGCGCTCTGGCTGATGTCGTACGCGGCGGACACTTCGCTCGGCGTCGAGCTCTACCGCTCCACTGATGGGAGCAGCTTCACGAAGGTCGCGACCCTCTCTACAGCGGCGTTGCTCAAGGCCTCGTTCTGTCCCCGGCCAGGACTTCCCTGCCGTCGTTCCGGAGAGGCGTTCTTCCCGGGAGACTATGTGAGCCTGGCCGGCTCCGCCGGCCGGCTCGTGGCCGCGTACCCGATGCCACGGCCGCGCGGCTCGGCCGGATCGAGCACGATCATGGTGAGTGTCATCGATCCCTGATCAAACGAATGGAAGCAAATCGCCCCGACGAACCTTCGTCGGGGCGAATGCTGAATGCTGGCCGCTGGCTGCTGGCAGCTAGTTCGACGCGCCGATCTCTCCGAGCCGAACCTCGGCGACCGGGAACGCCGCGGTCTCCTTGTACTTCTCGATGATCTGCCGTAGCGCAGCGACCGCCTTGTCCTTCTGGCCCGCCGTCCGCGCCGCGCGCGCGACACCCAGCAGCGCCTCGGCCTTCACGTGGTCGAGCGTCGCCGCGGCATTCGCCGCCTCGTACGCGGGAATGGCCTCCGCGGGCTTGCCCAGATTCTCGAGAGCGCCACCGAGCAGCATGTTCGCGGGCGCCGCGAAGCGGGCGGGCGGGTTGGTGCCGATGAATCGGCGGAGGTCGTCGACCGCGAGCTGGGTCTGGCCCGCGACGAGCCGGGTCTGGTTGAGCGAGAGCACGGCTTCGGAGGCGGCGTCGGTGCCGGCGTAATTGCTGGCGACCTTCTGGAGCTCGGCCGAAGCCTGGGGAACGTTCCCCTGATCGGCCAGGCTCCAGGCCTGCTCCAGCTGGGCCCGCGCGAAGGTTTCCTTGCGCTTGGCGCTCACCGATATGAACCAGGTGCCGAGCACGACCACCGCGATGACCCCGGCGCCGATGCTCAGAAGCTTGGCATTCTTCTGAACCCAGGCGACCAGCTTTTCTTCGCTGCTGAGAC
>DATEOL010000004.1:0-4703 GCA_035274025.1 Gemmatimonadales bacterium
AGGCCTCGGGCTCGGGGAATGGAATGATCACGCCGCTGAAGGAGGGACGCGCGTCGAGAACCGGTCCGAGCGACTGATCGGTGATGGGGATCAGGACCTGGACCTTGTGCGCTTCGCATTGGCCTCGCAACGCCGCGACAAACGCGCCCGGATCACGCAGCGGATCAGGCGTGACCACACTGGCTGCGGCGAAGCGGGACGCGCCCGCGATGGTCCGGCCGCGGGGCGACGCGACCACGACCCGGTACCCCGCGCGGCCCAGCGATCGAGTGACCGCGAGGGACGCGCGGTGTTCCCCGTCAGTAACCAGGATTGTCGCTGAGGAGGGCATCGTAGAGGCGCTGGTAGGCCTCGATCATCGCACCGCGGTTGAACCGGGCGCGGACCGCAGGCGGTCCGGCCTGGGCCAGACGGGTGCGCAGCTCGGGCTGATCGCGGAGCCGGCGCATCGCGGCAGCGAGCGCCGCGGGATCATCGGTGGGCACCAGGAGGCCGGTGACACCCTCCTCGAGAATTTCCTCCGGCCCGCCGGAACGCGTCGCCACGACGGGGATTCCGGTGGCCATGGCCTGGACCGTCGCGAGGGAGAAGCCCTCGGTCCGGGATGAGAGCGCCAGCACGTCAAACGCGCGCAGCACGTCGGGCACGTCGTGCCGGAACCCCGCGAAGGTGACGCGGGAGCCAAGCCCGAGCGAGGAAGCGAGGGAAGCGAGCCCGGGATAGACGTGACCCGACGTGTCCCCCACGATGACGATGCGGCTCGGCACCGAATCGGTCCCGAGCAGTGCCGCGGCGCGAAGCAGGACATCGTACGCCTTGGGCCCCCGCACGTTCCCCAGCGCGCCGAAGACGAACTCGCCATCCCCGATGCCAAGCTCCCGGCGGATCTTCGAGCCGTCACCGGGTTGAAAAGATTGGAGATCGATGCCGTTGTAGACCACGGACGTCCGCTCGGCGGGGAACCCGGAGCGGGACTGAAATTCGCGGCGCAACGATTCCGACACGGCAACGACATGGCTGGCACCCAGCCGAAGCACACCGTAGCGGAGCAGGCGGAGACGATCCGCGCGCGGCAGGTCCGCGTGACCGTGGATGGTGCAGAGCACGGGAATTCCGGAGCCCAGCGCGGCAAGGCTGGCGTAGACAGAGGCCCCGACGAGGTGCGCGTGGACCAGGTCGACGCGCTCCCTGATCGCGAGCCGGCCCAGGGCGCGCACGTACCGGAGCGCGAACTTGCCCCGCTGCTCGACGGTGTGGCGCTGCACTCCGCCCGCGTCGATCGTGTTCTCGACCCAGCCGGGACCGGCGGTGACTGCGACGGACCGATATCGCCCGGCGTCGAGACCGCGGGCGAGCTCGGTGAAGACCGTCTCGGCACCCCCCGGTCCGGTGGTATCGATCAGGTGCAGGACAGTTCGCATTCCGTTTGTAACACGAATATGTGATCCAGCAAGGCCCGCCTCTCGGTGCAACTTACACGCCGGTAGACGTCTTTCTCCCGGTTCCCCCCAAAAATGGCAAGACGCAGGAGCTGAAACGGCCAAAGGCTAACATGGCCCATAAACGGCCACAATCCATAATCCAATTGCATACAAAGGGTTAGGTACTTCGAAGTGACTCGCTCAATCCGTAGCATTCCTGTACAGCAGCTTGGCAGAGTAATTGCGAATTCAGTTGGTCGAAACCTCACCGTCAGTGTGCCGGTCGCAGCCGGTACCGAACCACGGGAATCGACCATCATGATCTATCTGTCCAAGCTCGCTAAGCGGCTTGCGCTGGCGGGACCACACGCTCGCCTTCTCCTCGTCCTCACGCTCGCGGGAGCGTGTTCCACGCCCGAGGAGAAGGAGTTCCTGAATCCGAACCCTTCCCAACCCGTCCCCATCACTTCGCTCTCTGTCGAGCCCAAGATCGGTTCGGTCAAGCCGGGCGAAGTTATCCAATTCACCGCCACCGTGAAGAATGCCAAGGGCGCGGTCGTGGTGGCCGATGTGGATTGGTCCGCAACGGACGGCCGGATCGACTCGACGGGATCCTACTTTTCCGAGGAATTCGGAAATTTCCAGGTCAAGGCGACCCTCCGCTCGAATTCGCTGATCGCGGACTCGGCCAAGGTCGGTGTATTCGTCAACCCGAAAGACGTACTGAAGCTCTCGATCACGCCCGACGGTACGGAAGTCACCGAGGGTGAAGGGGTCCAGCTCGAGGCTACGGCCGAGCTGGCTGACGGGAGCACTGTGGTCCAGCCCGCCCTGGCATGGTCAGCGGACGTGGGCCAGGTCGACGGCAGTGGCTATTTCATCGCGCCGGAGCTGGAAGGTACCTACGTTGTCCGCGCTCTCGCGGCCTCTGGTGTCACCGGCCAGGCCTACGTCGCCGTCCGTCCCAACAAGCGTAACCTCGAGCGGGTCGAAGTCTCCCCCGGTACGGCTACCCTGAGCCCGGGCGAGATCCAGCTGTTCATAGCGACTGGCATCTATGAGGACGGCTACACCAAGTCGACTCCGGTCGCTTGGAGCTCCACCGGCGGCACCATCTCGGGTGATGGAACCTTCACGGCAGGTGGCACGGCCGGAAACTATCGGGTCATCGGCCGATACAAGCAGGGAACCCAGGCTGACACCGCGTTCATCTCGATCACGGAGCCGGACATCATCGGGCTCGACGTGACCCCGAACGGGACCTCACTCGCCGTGGGAGCGACCCAGCAGTACACCGCGACCGCGAGGTTGAGCGACGGTACCGCGAAGGAGGTTGGCGCCAACTGGGAAGCGACCGGCGGCACCATCAGCCCGGCGGGACTCTACTCCGCGACCGTGGATGGCAACTTCACGGTGCGCGCTTCGGTGGCGGGCACTTCGCTGCAGACCGAAACCAGCGTGAACGTGACCGCCGCCGCGGCGACCCTCACGAAGGTTACGCTGTCGCCGTCGAGCGTGACGGTAGCGACCGGCACCGGTCGTCAGTTCTCGGTCTCCGGGACCTACAGCGACGGAACCACCAAGACGCCTTCGGTGACCTGGACGGCGACGGGCGGCAACGTGAGCTCCTCGGGCTACTACACCGCCGGGACCGTGCTCGGGACCTTCCGTCTGATCGCCTCGTCCGGCAGCAAGGCGGACACCAGCGCGATCACCGTGAGCTCGGCGAGCCTTACCTCGCTCAGCATCAGCCCGTCGTCGACCACGCTCGCACCAGGCGGAACGAAGCAGTTTACCGCCTCCGGTACCTGGAGCAACGGCAGCACCACGACGCCGGTGGTCACCTGGTTGGCCACCGGTGGCAACATCAGCTCAGGCGGTGTGTACACGGCCGGCACGACCTCGGGCACGTATCGCGTCATCGGCGCGCATTCGTCGGGCCGGGCGGACACGAGCCTGGTGACGATCGCATCCGCCGCACCGACGCTCCTGAGCCTGAGCCTCTCACCCTCGAGCGTGAGCCTCACGCCGGGCAGCACCCGCCAGTTTACGGTGAGCGGGAGCTGGTCTGACGGCGGGACGAGCGCCCCGTCCGTGACCTACCTGGCGACCGGTGGCAGCGTCACTTCCGGTGGCGTGTACACGGCCGGGACCACCACCGGAACGTTCCGGCTCATCGCCAAGCACTCGGGTGGCACCAAGGCTGATACCTCCGCCATCTCGATTTCATCGGCGGCCCCGACGCTGCAGTCCATTTCTCTGACCCCGGCCACGACGAGTCTGCAGACGGGCGGCACCCGTCAATTCTCGGTCGCCGCCACGTGGTCGGATGGATCAACGGCGTCGCCTGCGTTGACGTGGTCGACGACGAGCGGGACGGTCTCGTCGTCCGGCCTGTACACCGCACCGGGAACCGCGGGTACGTACAAGGTGATCGCGAAAGTGACGGGGGGGACGAAGGCCGACACCTCAGTGGTGACGGTCACCGCACCCGCGACGGTCACCGATCTCACGGTGTCACCGGGCACCAAGTCACTCTCGGTGGGTACTTCCCAGCAGTTCGCGGCCACCGCGACCTATTCCAATGGCGGCACCGGCACCACGTCAACCTCATGGGTGGCGACGGGCGGTACCGTCACGTCGGGTGGTCTCTACTCGGCGGGAACCTCGTCCGGAAACTACAGGGTCATCGCGACCGCGAGCGGGACGAATGTCAAGGACACGGCCGAAGTGGCGCTGACCGCGACGGAGCCGCCTCCGCCCCCGCCCAGCGGTGATGACATCCTGTTTGTCGATACGTTCGCCAACGGCCAGCGGGCAGGAATGAAGAATGGTGTGACTTGGACCGCGGCGAGCGTCAGCGCTCAGGAAAAGGTGGTGGTCTCGGCCGACGCTGGATCATCCAGCGGGTACAGCCTGGCGTTCACCTACGCAGGAAATTCGGACCTCGCGGATGACGGCTGGGCCGAGCAGCCATTCAAGCTGCCCAAACTCACCGAGGTATACGTCTGCATGATCATCGCGTCGCCGGCCAACTACTTCCACCGCGACGCTTCCGGACCGGACAATAACAAGCTGCTGAGACTGTGGGACTCGCAGTATTCGCAGTCTACCGTGCACATTGGCATGTCCACCTTGCCAAGCGGGTCAGGGCCGAGCCAGATGATTGTGGAGTACAAGAAGCCAGGCGCGACTGGTACCGGAAACTGGGGCACAGGGCCGTGGAACACCGCTTTCAAGCCGAGCACCGTGGACACAATCGGTTTCTACGCCAAGGTTGCA
>DATEOL010000005.1:0-4619 GCA_035274025.1 Gemmatimonadales bacterium
GTTGGTACCGGCGTAGCGGATATCGAGGTGGATCGTCCAGTCGAGCGAGACCAGCTCGACCAGGTCGGCCGGCAGGAAGTCTCCCTCCTCTTTCGGCGGCGACGCCGCGAGCGCGACCTTCATGAGCGCGTCGTACGACGCGCGGGGCGTGATCCGGAAGACGTTGCCCGACGCCGGGCCCAGTGCCAGCCGGTGCCAGGTCCTCCCATCGACGGCCAGTGAGTCACCCGTCACCGAAGCCGGGTCGACCGCGGTGGCGCGGGAAGTATCCTTCCACCCGATCGCCTCGAGCTTGCCATCGGCCTCGCGCAGCGAGATGGAGTCGGCGCCCGCGGAGTAATCACCCACCAGCGGCGCAATCGCCGCCGGCGGCTCAGGCGGCAGGGAACTCGAAGCGGGAGGTGGTGCAGCAGGCTTCTCCGCCGTGGTGCAGGCGAGTAGAAGCGACAGAAGCAAGAGTGACGTGGGCTTGGGCATGAATCTCCAATGATCAGGCTGGCAGCCAGGAGCTAGCAGCTAGCAGCTAGCAGCTAGCAGCTAGCTGCTCGCAGCTACGGTTTCGGCCGGGCGCGGAACTCCTCGTAGAGCCGCGTGTGGCGGTCATCCATCGGCGTGTCGACGCCGCGGATAAACACGTTCTTCACCTGGGTGCGCACGTCCAGCGGATCACCCGAGGTCACCATCAGGTTGGCCACCTTGCCAGGCTCGATCGATCCGAGCCTGTCGGCAACTCCCCACACCCGCGCGGCGTTGATCGTGATCGACCGCAGCGCCTCGTCCGCCTCCAGACCATACGCGACAGCCAGCGCGGCGTTGTAGGGCAGGTTCCGCGAGTCGGAGGCCGATGAGGTCTGGAACGCGATCAGCACCCCAGCCTTCGCAAGGACGCCCGGATTGGCATAGACCGCGTCGTAGGCGTCGTTGTCCGTCGGCTGGACCGTCGTCGGACCCACGATGACGGGGACCTTCCGCGCCACCAGCGTATCGGCAAGCTGCCACGCCTCGGCCGCGCCGCGGAGCACGATCTTCAAGTTGAAGCTGTCGGCCAGCGCGAGCGCGCCGCGGATCTGGCTCGCGGTATTGAGGTCGAAGATCACCGGGACCTTGCCCGTGACCGCGGGGATCATCGCCTCCATCGCCAGCTCGACGCGGTCGAGCTTCCCGCCGCTCGCCTCGACGCGCGCCTTCCGCTCGGCGTAGGTACGGGCCGAGCGGAAGTACTCGGTGAGCTGCTCGACTTGTCTGTTGACCTGCTCCCCCGTGGTAGCTCCTCCCGCCCTCCCGCCTCTCCGTCCACCCGACACTCGCGGATAGGTCACTACGAGTCCCGCCCGGGGGACCACACCCATTTCACCCGGCGTCCACCCGCTGAGGTCCATGAGTGCCGCATAGCCGCTGATCAGCCCCCCGCCGGCCGCGGTGATCGCGCTGGTGACGCCATTCACTCGCGCCACCGGAATCAGCTCGGAGTGGGGATTCACCGCGGAGAGCGACAGGTCATGCGGGTTGAAGTCACCGATCTCGCGGGTATCGTTCCCGCCCGGCACCGATTCGATCTCGGTGAGGCCGAGGTCGGTTCCGGAGTCGATCATGCCGGGATAGACGAAGAGGCCCGCGGCGTCGATCACCCTGGCGCCCGGCGGGGCCGGCAGGTCGCGGCCCACCGACTCGATCTTCGAGCCCCGAATGACGACGGTGCCGTTCGGAATCCTGGCCCCGACGACCGGCACGACGGTCGCGTTCCGAATGACCGTGACCCGCTCGGATGCCTGGGCGCCGAGTGATGAAGGATGAAAGAGGACAGTGATGAGGGCGAGAAGACCGCCCGCCTGCCCGCCTGCCCGCCTGCCCGTCATGTTGCCGGCACTCCTTTCTTCATCGCCTTGATCATCGCTTCAAGCGTCGGCGCCTTGGAGCGGTCGAAGAACTTCCGCCCGTCGACCAGGGTCATCTCCACCCGCGCCGCCGGCGCGAACGGATGGGCGCTGAAGATCGCGATGTCGGCGTCCTTGCCCACATCGATCGATCCCGTCTTGTCGCCCACCCCGAGCTGCATCGCGGGGTTGAGCGTGATCATCCTGAGCGCTTCTTCCTCGCTCGCTCCGCCGTACTTGATGGTCTTGGCCGCTTCCTGGTAGAGCCGCCGCGCCCGCTCATCGGAGTCGGAGTTGATCGACACCGTGATGCCCCGCTCGGCCATCAGCGCCGCGTTGTGCGGGATCGCGTCCCACGCCTCGAGCTTGTAGGCCCAGTTGTCCGCGAACGTCGAGGCGCCGGTGCCGGCCGCCTTGATTTCGTCGGCCACCTTGTAGCCCTCGAGCACGTGCTGCAGGGTCTGGATCCTGAAGCCGAAGTCGTGCGCCACGTCGAGGAGCATGACGATCTCGTCGGCGCGGTACGAATGCGCGTGCACCAGCCGCTTTCCTTCCAGGATCTCGACCAGCGCGTCGAGCTCGAGGTCACGCCGGGGCGGGATCGGTCCGGCCTCGCCCTTCTTCACCGACTTGAACGCCGTCTCATACGCCTTCCACTCGGCCTGGTACTCCTTCGCGCGGGTGAACTTCTCGCGGAGGAACTGCTCCACGCCCATGCGCGAGAAGGGGTAGCGCCGCTGTCGTCCCGGAGGCGGCTGGCCGTTGGTGCGACGCACGTTCTCTCCCAGGGCGAACTTGATGCCCGGCGGCGCCCCCGCGAAGAGCATGCTGTCGACCGGAAGTCCCCAGCGGAGCTTCACCGTCGCGTTCTGTCCCCCGATCGTGTTGGCCGAGCCGTGCAACACATTGATCGTGGTGACGCCGCCCGCGAGCATGCGGTAGATCGACGGTGAGTCCTGCCGCAGCACGTCCTCGATCCGCACCATCGCGGTGCTCGAGAGCGTGCCCTCGTTGATCGCCTCGGCCATGCTGTGCGAATGGGCGTCGATGATCCCGGGGGTGACGAACCTGCCGGTGCCGTCGATGATCTCCGCGCCCTGGGGCACGCTCACATTGGCGCCAACGGCGGCGATCTTCCCATCGCGAATCAGGATCGTGGCCTTCTCCAGCGTGCCGTGAGAGGCCGTGAGCACCGTCGCGTTGGTGATGGCGACGAGACGCGCGGCTGCGGGAATCGGGACCGCAAAAGCGCCGGCAGTCGAATCCCAGCCGACGACCTGTGCCGTGAGCCGTGAGCCGTAAGCCGTGAGCAGGACCGCGATGGTTGCGACTCTCATGGCTTCTTGTCTCCCGTGAAGGGGAAGGATCCGAAGGTCCCCGCCGTCACCGTCCCTGACATCTTCGTTCCCTCCACCTCGCCGGCGTAGCTGATCGTGATGCTCTGGCCGCCGATCGTGATGGTGAGCGACCAGGTCACCTTCTTCCCGGTGATTGCACCATCGGTGACCTGCGCCGTGCCCATCATCTGGCTCGCCATCGTGCCGGTGAACGCGTTGCCGTTCTGCTGGATCGTGAGCGTCGACTCGATCGAGCCCTGGGGAGAGTTCGAGGTGATCGTCCAGGCCCCGCCAACTGAGGCGGTTGGAGCGGTTGGGGCGGCTGTTGTCGACGGTCGACTGTCGACGGTCGACAGGAGCACGAACCGCTCCCCATCAACGAACACCGTGGTCACCCGGCTCGAATCAGCCAGCAGGGGCCCGGTCGATACCACCAGGTTGGCGATCTTGCCGGTCTCGATGCTGCCGAGTGCCTCGCCTACGCCCGCGAGCTCCGCCGCGCGAATCGTGAGGGCCTCGAGTGCCACGGCAACGGGGAGACCGGCCGCGATCGCCTTCCGGGTTCCGGGCAGCAGCTCCGAGGGCCGTCCACCCGAGGAGAGCGCGAACTTGATTCCCGCGTTGTTGAGCGAGGCGGCGTTCTGCTCGATGACCTTCTTCGCCGCCGCGTCCGCCGCGGCGCTGTCATCCACGCCATGGAGCATTCCGGTCCGGAACCGCCAGCCGGTCACCTCCGTAGGGCGGGGGAAGTCGACCGATACGACGACGCCCGCCCCCTTGAGCGCATCGATGGCGCGCCACGCTTCGGTGGCTCCGAAGACGGTGAGGGTGAGGGCAAGCTCGCTGGCGAGGCGGTTCGCGCGACGAATCTCGTTTTCGTTGCGCGCCTCGATCCAGACCGGCTGAGCGCCCCGGGCCGCAGCCGCCAGCGCCTCGAGTCGGGGGTCACGTTCCGGTCGTGCAACGCCGCGAGGGTTCGCGCGCCAGCGATCTTCGACGACACCGTAGCGCCTGGCGTCGTAGAACATCTGTCGCTGCATCGCGATCACTCCCAGCAGCGAGCCGGGGTATTCCCCGGATCCCATCCCCTGATAGCCGAGGTGCTGTGCGACCGGGGAACGGATGATATCGGAAGGCCCGGCGGAGTCGCGGGTGGGGAGCAGCGCCGACTGGCCCCGGAAGAGCCCGCGCGAGGGTGCGACCAGGATGGCCGTGATCCCCGCGCTCCGGAGCGATCGGGCGTCGGCAGGCGAGAGCAGGACCGTCTCCGCGACGACGCGATCGGGATCGAGCCCCGGCGGGCGCGCAGGCTGGGTTGCGCTCGAGCCGGCCGCCGGCATCGACGGCACGCCCGCCGACGAGATGAGGTCGATGAGGCCGGGCGAGACGGTCCGGCCAGCGAGGTCGA
>DATEOL010000006.1:0-9058 GCA_035274025.1 Gemmatimonadales bacterium
CAGTTCATCCTGGTGCGACGCGAAGCCTATGAATCGGTCGGCACCCACGAGGTGGTGCGGAATGGCGTCGCCGAAGACCTGCTCATCGCGCAACGGTTCCTGGAGATGGGCAAACGGCTCCGCGCCTGGTGGGCGGATGATCTCATATCGACACGGATGTACACCGGCCTTGGTGCGATGATCGAAGGCTGGTCGAAGAACATCTACCTGGGTGGCAGGGCGACCTTTCCCGAGGAGCCACTGCTCCGGTCGCTGGTCCCGATCGCTCTGGTTGCGGGACCGATGTTCTGGCTCACTCCGATCGTGGGGCTGATCGCCGGTGCCGGGTGGGCGCTCGCGGCGATCGCGCTTTCAATCGCCTTCTGGACCCTGATCGTGATGGGACTCAGGCTGCCTCCGATGTATGGGCTGGCCTATCCACTCGGAGCAGTGGTCACGCTGGTGATGGTGTTCCGATCGCTTTTCCGTGGCGACCGCCGTGTCGTATGGAGGGGCCGGGAGTACTCGGGAGTGGAACGGCGATAGGAAATGGGCGATCGCGGTCTGTCGCCCGTCGCCGGTAGCCTGTAGCCTTCAGCCATGGACTATTCACCGCTCCATCCCGCGATTTCCCGCCGGCTCGACGGCTGGCACAGCCGGTCGCTGTCGATGGACATGCCCATCGTGAGCTATGGCGACGGCGGCCGGCCGCTGCTGCTCTTCCCCACCGCCGCCGCGGACTATCTCGAGAACGAGCGTTTCCACCTGGTGAAGGCGGTCGAGCCGTTCCTGGCCTCGGGCCGCATTCGTCTCTTCTCGATCGATTCGTGCAACAAGTGGTCGTGGATGGACAAGTCGCTTCCGGTCCCGGAGCAGGCGAGGCGGCAAGCGCTCTACAGCGCCTACATCGAGGACGAAGTCGCTCCATATATCCGCAACCTCTGCGGACACCAGCTCATCGGCACTACTGGCGCGAGCTTTGGCGCGTTCCACGCGGCCAACACGCTGTTCCGGAGGCCCGACCTGTTCGACACCGTGATGGCGATGAGCGGCTTCTACGACCTGGGGCCTGACTACTTGAGCGGATTTTCGGACGACAACTGCTACTACAACAATCCGCTCTGGTACCTGCCAGGACTGTCGGACGAGTATCTCGGCCTCCTGCGCCGACGTTCACGCATCATCATCGTCAGCGGACAAGGGGCGTATGAGTCGCCCGACGCGTCGCGACGGCTTTCGGAAATCCTGGCCAAGAAGAGCATTCCGCACGTGCTCGACCTGTGGGGGACTGACGTGAACCACGACTGGCCATGGTGGCGAAAGATGCTGCCGCATTACGTCGAGAATCTGTACTAGGGCGACGGACGACGGCGAATCTATGCTTGAATTCCTTTCGTTTGCACTTGCAGTCGGCGTGTTGTTTTGGCTGATTCGGCCATTGTTTCGCGGGAAATCCCTTCCCACCTGGCTGGAGCGAGCCAGACTTCGCGGCCGGCCTGGAGTGCCAGTAACGACCTGGCTTCTCGCCGTCCTGTTGATGTGGGGTACGTGGTCGATCGGTGATCGGCGCGGCATTCTCGCCTTCCTCCTCTGGTTCATCTGGATCGGCGCACCGCTCGTGGCTTGCTGGCTGACATCGCTCTGGTTCCGGCGAAAGGCGACCAGCTAACCGCTTCCGCTCCCCACTCCTGGCTCCCCTCTCACGGTATTTCGGTACGTCCTGCGTAATTCCGGTTACCACAGTTCAATCGAAGTATGACAACGTGGTCGGGTCTTCCGCCTGGAGACCTGTTGCCGACGTTGCTCGAAGGGATTCATCGCCTGGAGGACCTCGGGGCGCTGGTGCGCGCGGCAGGGCACGAGCCAATGTTGCAGTGGCTTCCGGCGGAGGGGTGGATCGAGGGAACCCGGCTTACCCGCGCCGCGGTCATAGGCCGTTGCCAGGGGTTCGAATGGCTCGCCTGTGAGACCGATCAGGGCGCAGGTGGTGTCGCCGCGCTGCTGGCGCGCAGGCTGGAGCGCGCGGGGCGGCTCGCCGGAATCATCGCGCTCGAGCCGGAAGCCCGCGTGCTTGCGGTCTCCGTGAGCATGGCGCCGAGACCCGTGCTGGTCACGAGCCTCGACCGGCCGTCACCGCTGACACTCCGGTCGCTCGAGCGGCTCGGCGGCGCCAGCGAGGAGAGCGCGTTGGGCGCGGCGTCCCATGTCGCTCGCGCACTCGACACCGAGGCCGTGGGCCGGAGGTTCTTCGCGGCTTTCCGGCGCTCCCTCGACCGGATGAGCGGGGCGTTTCCATCCCGCATCCCGGCGGATGACCGTCACTCCCTTGCCCTGCTGCAGCTCACCCGGGTGCTCTTTCTCTACTTCGTGCAAGCGAAGGGCTGGCTGGATGCCAATCCGCACTTTCTCCGCGAGCATGTCGACCGCGCGCTCGCAGGGCGCGGCGACATCCAGCGCGACCTTCTTCGTCCCCTCTTCTTCGGGTCACTGAACCAGCCGGCGGACCGGCGGGGACGCGCGGCCAAGCGCTTCGGCCGGATTCCCTTCCTCAATGGCGGCCTTTTCGAGCCCCACGCGCTGGAACGAAAGTGGCGCGCGGCGAGCGACTCGGCGCTGTGGCGCGACACCTTCGATGAGCTGTTCGAGCGATTCGAGTTTACGCTCACCGAGGGTGATGGAAGCCGGGTCGCGCCCGACATGCTGGGACGGGTGTTCGAAGGACTCATGGCGCCCGCGGAGCGCAGCGAATCCGGAACGTTCTTCACGCCCTCCCGGCTCGTGAGCGCCGTGGTCCGCGCCACGCTCGCGGCCTGGCTCTCACGCCGCCTTCGGGTCTCCGAAGAACGCGCCGCTTCCCTGCTCGACTCGCCCGATGAGCCCACCTGTGCGGCGCTCGCCCGCATCACCGTGCTCGATCCGGCGGTCGGCTCGGGAGCGTTTCTCCTCGGCGCGCTGGAGCAGCTCGCCGCGGCGCAGGGCAGTCCAGCAGCCGAAGCGCGCCGCAGGGTCCTGCGTCACAACCTGTTCGGAGTCGACCTCAATCCCGCGGCGGTACGATTGACCGAGCTCCGCCTCTGGCTCGCGGTCATCGAGCCGGATCACACCGCGAATCCCGAGTCGGTCCAGCCGCTGCCCAACCTCGACAGCGTGGTTCGGCAGGGTGACAGCCTGCTCGAGCCGGTCATTCCGGGCTGGAATGGCAGCGCGCCGCCCGCGCTCGCCGCGGAGCTGGCCCAGCTGCGGTCCCGTCTCGCGACAGTCACCGGCCGCGAGAAGGCCCAGATGCTGCGCGCTCTCCGGCGGCAGGAATCGGCCCTCGCCTCGACGATGCTCCGCCGCGCCGAGGAATCGACCCGCGCCCAGCTCGACGAGATCATGCAGCAGGGTCGGGCGACAACCCTGTTTGGCGATCGCCGCGGACTCGAGCGTGGTGAGCGTGCCGCCCTCGAGATGCTCAGGGAGCGGCGGCGCTTTCTCTGGACCCTGCGGCGCCGCCTCGAGCGGGAAGGAACTCTTCCCTGGTTCCACTACCAGAGCCAGTTCGGCGACGTGTTCACTCGCGGCGGATTCGACATCGTGGTCGGGAATCCGCCCTGGGTGCGCGCCGAGGAGCTGCCACTCCCGATGCGCCGACACCTCCGGGCCCGGTATCGCTGGTGGTCCGGCTCGCGCCGTGGCGCGGGGTACGGACATCAGCCGGATCTCTCGATCGCCTTCCTCGAGCGAGCCTCGGAGCTCGTCGCGGCGAACGGGACCATCGGGTTCGTGCTTCCTGCCAAGCTCGCGACCGCGGCATATGCGGCGACCGCGCGCTCGGTGGTGGCGGAGCGCATGACGATGCACGCGCTCGCCGACCTGGGCCGCGACCCGCGAGCGACGTTCGACGCCACGACCTATCCCCTTGCCCTGGTCGCGAGCCGCGCGGCGGCGACCGAGGATCACCGCGTCCGGCTCCGCCTCGAGCCCGTCGGCCAGCCCGACCTGGCACAGGAGCGACTGCGAGATGGTCCGTGGCTCCTCTCGGGTGAGCGGGTGGCACGCGTCCTGGAGCGCATGCGGATCCGACACTCCGTTCTCGGCACGCGCTTTCGCTGTCATCTCGGGGTCAAGACCGGACTGAACGACGTGTTCCTCGATCCCGATGGGGCGATCGAACCCGAGGTGCTCGCGTGGGCGGTGCGAGGCCGCGACGTGAGCCCGTTCGCGGTCACGGCGCAGGTGCGCCTCCTCTGGACCCATTCCTCGAGCGGCCTTCCGCTGCCGGCGCTTCCGACCCGTGCCGCGGCGTACCTCGCGTCACATCGCGGGCGCCTGCGCTCGCGGAAGGATTATGAAGGAGGACCGGAATGGGCGGTGTTCCGCGCGGTCCCCGCGGTCTCGTCCCATCGGGTGGTGTGGGCCGACCTGTCCCCCAGACTCGAAGCCGCGCCGCTCACCGGCCCCCAGTCAGAGCGCTTCATCGCGCTCAACACCTGCTACCTCGCGGCGGCTCCCACGGCTGCATCGGCGCTCCGGCTCGCGGCATGGCTCAACAGCTCGTGGGTGCGTGCGGCCGCGGCGGCAGTCGCCGACCCGGCCGCTGGTGGATTCCGTCGCTTCAACGCACGCGTGGTGAGCGGGTTGCCGCTTCCCGATCGCGCGATGACCGATACCGGCCTGCTCGCGATCGCGGAACGGGCACGAGCGGGATCGCTCGATCAACAGGCCCTCGACGATCACTGTGCCCGGTTGCTCGGGCTCGACCAGGAGGACCGCGATGTCCTGGCGGACATTCCATCGGCCGGCCGTCATCGTCGCTGAGTCGCTGCGGCGGCTGCCCGAGCCCCCGTTCGTCCCCGGCCCCGCGGCAAATGCGAGTGGGCGGGCCGTTGCGGCGGCCATTGCCCGAAGCCTTGCTCCCCCGGTCGCAGCCGAGCCGTCGCCGGCGTGGCTGCGCGAGTCACAGCGTCCGAGTTTCTCCCGCGCCCTCGCGGCAATCAGGAAATTCCGCGTGGCGATGGTGGCCGATCCGGTTGGAAGTGGAAAGACCTGGATCGCCCTGGCGCTGGCCAAGTCGGGACCCGACCAGGAGGCCGTGGTCATCGGGCCGTCGGTCCTCCGCGACCAGTGGAATCGCGCGGCGGCGCGAGCCGAGGTGCGGATCGCGTTCCAATCCCACGAGCAATGGAGCCGGCGCGGCGTGCACCTGCCGGGTGGCCTGGTGATCATCGACGAGTCGCACCGGTTCCGGCATCCATGGATCCGGCGCTACGACAACCTCGCTCGGGTGCTCGCGGGTCGCGAAGGAGTGCTCCTGACGGCAACCCCCGCGGTCAACGGTCTGGTCGACCTGGCGCACCAGCTCCTCCTGTTCGCACGGGATGACTGCCTGGCGGGGGCCGGGATTCCCTCCCTGCTCGAGACGCTCGAGCGGGGCGAGGCGCCCCCTGCCCTTGCGGACCTGGTAATTACGGGAGCGCCGGCGCCCGGGAGGCCCGCCGTGGCCGAGCGAACGATCCCGGCAGGCGAGGAAGAGGAACGCGATGGCCACGAGATTCTCGAGGCGCTGGGCCGGTTGCGGCTCTCCCCGGTCCGGGGTACAGCCGCGCTGATCTCGGGAGTATTCGCCGCATCGCTTGCGTCGAGTCGCGCCGCGCTGCTCACGACCCTCGGCCGCTATCGCAACCTGCTGCTGCAGGGAGGCGACGCGTCGCGCGCTGGCGTCAGGCTCGGCCGGCGGGAGCTTGCGTCGCTGCTCGGTCGTGAGGCAGAGCAGACGGTGCTCTGGTCGCTGCTCGATGTCGGAGGGGACGGGTCGGACCTGGTCGCGGAAGACCTTCCCCGCCTCGAAGCCTGCATCGATGCGCTGCGGGAGCGGGCGCGACTTCACGAGCCGAAAGTCACCCGGCTCGCGTCGTTCCTTGACATGTCCGAGGTGAGCGTCGTGTTCACCGGCGCGCGAGCAACCGTGGATGCGCTTCGGCGAAGCCTGACTCCCGCTTCGCGCGTGGCATGGGTTTCCGGTTCGGGAGCCGGAATCGGTCCCATTCGCCTGGCCCGTCGCGATGTCCTGCGATGGTTTGGCCCCCGGGCACCGGAGCACGCGCTGGGACCACGGATCCTGATCACGACCGACGTGCTCGCGGAGGGACTCGACCTCCAGCGTGCGCGGCGGATCGTGCACTTCGACCTTCCGTGGACCGCGGTGCGTCTCGACCAGCGTGCCGGCCGCGCGGTCCGCCTCGGCTCAACGCATGCGGGGGTAGAGATCGTCACCATGCTCCCCCCGCCCGTGCTCGAGACAAGGCTCCAGCTGCTCGACCGGCTCGCGCGAAAGCGACCACTGCCGGCCCTCATCGGTCTGGGCCAGAAGCCCGAGCCAGTCTGGGAATGGAGGACCACGCTCGCCCGACGGCCGGTGGGCGACGCCGAGACCGGCGCCGTCATCGTCGACGGAGATGCGGATGCGGAGCTGGTGGCGGTCGAACTTCGAGCCGGCGATTTGGTGGTGAGCTCCTTCTCCCTCGCAAGAAGAGGGAGCGCTGCATGGTGCACGGACCATCGCCTGGTCAGCACCCTGATCGAGCAAGCAGCGACCGGCGCCACGCGGGAGCCGGACGGCGCAGTGATCGCGCGCACCCTGGCTGCCGCGCAGCGCGGAATCCGCAGCGCCCTTCTCGGCGCATCCGGCGCCCTCTGGAGAGTCAGGCCGGTCCAGGGTTACGCGCGTGCCGCGTTGCGAAGGGTACAGGGCTACGCGCGTGAGGCCATTCGCCGCCGTGACCGCCCGGCGCTTGCCATGGCCGATCGCGGCATCGCGTTTCTCCGTCGAGGACAAACTGCGGGCGAGCGTCTCCTCACCCAGCGGATCGGCGAATCGGACGATGCCGAATTCGAGCGCATCCTTGCCGGCCTGCCCCGGCCGGACAGGGTCCCCCCGCCCCTTCGGGCACGAATCACGGGGGTCGTGATCGTCAGGGCTCCACCGGCCCGATCCTGACTATTTTTCGGGCATCGCATACCCTGCCGACAGCACTCGCCGCAGCCGGTTCCGTACCGTGCTCTTCGACCTCGACGGAACGCTGATCGACTCCGTCAGGCTGATCCTGGACAGCTACCATCACACGCTCGAGGTCCACGGCCTGCCGCCGCGGAGCGACGCGCACTGGCTCGCGGGCCTGGGCACGCCGCTCCGGGTGCAATTCCGCGAGTGGTCCGACGACCCCGAGCAGCTGAACGCGATGGTACTCACCTACCGGGAGTACAACTTCAGGCATCACGACATCCGGATCTCGCCCTACCCCGGCGTGGCGGACATGATGCGCCAGCTTCGATCCCACGGCGTGCGCACCGGACTCGTGACCAGCAAGAATCGCGAGGGCGCATGGCGCGGGCTCCGGATTGCCTCGCTGGACGAGAGCGTCGATATCGTGATCGGCGCGGATGACGTGAAGGAGCCGAAGCCGCACCCCGAACCGGTGGAAATGGCGCTCAAGGCGCTTCAGGCCACGCCGGAGGAGGCGGTCTTCGTGGGAGACAGCGTGCACGACATGGTCTCGGGCCGCGCCGCGGGAGTCGCGACCGCCGCCGTGCTCTGGGGACCTTTCACCCGGACCGACCTCGCGGCGACCACGCCGGACCACTGGCTGGAACGGCCTTCCGACCTGATTCCTCTCGTTGTCGGTTGACCGTGGACCCGGCACCAGTGGGCGCGGTCGTGCTCGCGGCCGGGCTGGGCCGCCGGTTCGGCAGCGCGAAGATGATCGCCCAGTGGCGCGGCCGGCCCATCATTTCCTACGTGCTCCAAACCATCGCGGTCGCTCGCGATGAGGGAATCCTTTCGGCCAGCGTCGTGGTGCATCGTCCCGATGACACTGAGACGCCGCGGCTGGCCCGCGAATTCGGCGTCGAGCCACACATCAATACCCGTCCATCCCAGGGAATGGCGTCCAGCCTCCGGCTCGGACTCAATGCCCTCGCCTCGGAGCGGTGGCAACCGCTCGAGGGCGCGCTCGTGGTCATGGGCGACCAGCCCCTGCTGCGACGCGACGTCATCGAACGACTCATCGCCGCCTTCAGTCCCTCGATGGATCTCGTGCGCCCCGAATACGCCGAGGCTCCGGAGGAACCGGGTCACCCGGTGCTGGTCCATCGCAGGCTCTGGGACAAGGCGCGCAGCCTGACAGGGGACCAGGGATTCCGTGTCCTCGCGACATGGAACAACGTGCGCGCTGGAACGATCCGGGTCGATGGAGCCAATCCGGATGTCGATACGCCGGAGGACCTGACGGACCTCGATGACGAGGCCGGGCCGGGGTGAGCGCTCCGCCCGTCATCTACTTCGATGGCTACTGTGGCCTCTGCAACGGCTTCGTGGACTTCGTGCTGGCGCGTGACCAGGCACGTCACTTTCGCTTCGCACCGCTGCAGGGCACCACGGCACGCGCGCGCTTCGGAGATCCCGGCGATGTCGACCCGACCACGATCCTCCTCGATGATGCGGGAACCGTCTTCGAGCGTTCCGCCGCGGCGCTCCGTATCATTTCGGCCCTCGGCGGTATCTGGGGACTCGCCGGTGTGCTCAGGCTGGTGCCCCGGTTCATTCGCGACGCTGTCTATGACTGGGTCGCGCGCAACCGCTACGGCTGGTTCGGCAAGCGAGACACCTGCCGGCTTCCCACCGCCGAGGAGCGCGCGGTTTTTCTCGACTAGCTTTCCATCATGAGAGACGTGCTGCAGGAATACGATCGCCTCGCGGCTTCCGGAAGGGTCGGTCGCGCGGTCGTCACGCGGGTGTGGGGCTCGGCCCCACGGACCGAGGGCTCGAACCTCGTTGCCACGGCGGACGGGCGGATGGCCGGCTCGGTCTCCGGCGGATGTGTCGAGGGCGCGGTCGTGGAAGCGATCGGGGAAGCGATCGCGGAAGGCAAGCCTCGGGTGCTCGACTTCACCGTCACGCACGAGCGCGCCTGGGAAGTCGGGCTCGCGTGCGGCGGGAGCATCGGGGTCTTCGTCGAGCCCGAAGTTCGACCCGAGCTGCTCGAGGCCGCACGGGGCACTGACGGGGTCGTGATCGCATCCGTCATTGGTGGTGCCGCGC
>DATEOL010000007.1:0-20627 GCA_035274025.1 Gemmatimonadales bacterium
GCGACCTCGCGGCGGCTGGAGGGCTTCGAACAGCGGCGCCACCGCGGCAACGGCGTGTTCCTCACCGAGGCGGACATCGCGCGGCGCAATCCGCGGATTCTTTCGGACGCGCTGGTGGGAATCAATGGCATTCAGCTCATGACGCGCGGGAGCGGCAAGGTCGCGATCGCCTCGCGAGGGATGGCACCGCAGGCGTACCAGGGTGGCACGACCGCGGCGCCCTGCATTCTCCGGGTGATCATCGACGGGATGGCGATGCCGGCGGGAACTTCGCTCGACAACGTGACGCCGAATGAAGTTGCCGGGATGGAGATCTACGCCGGACCGTCAAGCACGCCGGTGGAGCTGGCGCACTATCAGGAAGACTCCTGGTGCGGGGCGATCCTGATCTGGACCAAAGGGGGGTGACCGTCTACGGTCTACGGTCGACTGTAGACTGTAGACTGTAGACTGTAGACCGTAGACCGCATTACACCTACATGACAAACCGGTGACAACTCCCTGAGCCGACTTGCGGCCCTCGTCCGTCATGGCGATGGTCGATCGTGGCGTGACTCCGCGAGGGACCGGTGTACCGCTCCTGCCTCTTCTGTCATCATCCGCTCGGGACCAACCAGGTCCTCGAGCAGTCGCCGGCCGGTCAGCGCTTCGCGTTCGACCAGGCGCGCGGCCGGCTGTGGGTCATCTGCCTCCACTGTCGCCGCTGGAACCTCACGCCCTTCGAGGATCGCTGGGAAGTCATCGAGCAGGGCGAGCGACTCTTCCGGGATACGCATCTCAGGCTCTCTACCGCCAACATCGGATTGGCGCGCCTGGGAGACGGAACCGACCTGATCAGGATCGGCAAGCCGCTGCGGCCTGAGTTCGCGGCCTGGCGATACGGGCGGCAATTCCTGGCGCGACGTCCCGCTCATGTCCTACACACACTCGGGGTCGTCGGGGTTCTCGCCTCGCCGCTTGCATTGGGCGCGCTCTTTGGGCCGATGGCTCCGCTTGCACTCGCCGGAGCCGCCGCGCTTGCCACCTGGAGGCGCGCCCGGAAACCCGCGTTCAGGGTCGACCTCACGCAGCATGAAGACATCCGTCTCTCGGCCACCCAGGTCGACCGCGCCGAGCTGATCTCGGATCGTACCGCCGAGGACGGCTGGGCCATCCTGGTGGATCACCTCGAAGCGGAGAGCTCCCTTGGCCGGGGGTTGCAGGACCGGTTCGCCGGCGATGTCGCCGTGTTGACCGGGCGGCAGGCGCGGACGGTGGCGACGTTCGTGTTGCCACGACTCAATCCAGGCGGCGGAACAGTGCTCGAAGTCGCCGAAGCGGTGCGATGGCTCGAGGCGGCAGGGGGACCCGGAAGGGCGTTCAGGGAGTTCGCGAATTCGCGAAACGTCCGTCCCACGCTCGACCTCAACAAGGCGACGTTCGCGACGATGCACCCGGCGGTGCGGCTCGCGCTCGAGATGGCGATTCACGAAGATGAGGAGCGCCGCCTGATGTATGGCGAGCTCTCCGTCCTGGAGGTGGCGTGGCGCCGCGAAGAAAGACTCGCGGCCATCATCGACCGGATCGCGATTCCCGAGCGGCTACAGCGGCAACTCGACCTGCTGCGACAGGCGCTGACCGAGCGACAGGGAGAGTCGTAGCGCCGGGAACTGTCCGCCGCGCAGGGGGTAGGACTCTGGCGACGGCTTGCACGCTCGGAGGGGGCATGCGATCGATCCTGGACATTGACTGGCAGGCCCTGCTCGTTCCGACGGTCAGTCTCCTCGAGCTGGTCCTTCGCGGTACCGCGATGTACGGCTTCATCCTCTTCGCCCTCCGGATCTTTCGCCGGGACGCCGGGGCCCTCAACACCGCGGATCTCCTCGTCGTGGTCCTGATCGCCGACGCCGCCCAGAATGCCATGGCCAGTGAGTATCACTCCCTCACCGAGGGCGCGGTCCTCGTCGCTACCATCTTCGCCTGGAACTACTTCCTCGACTGGCTGAGTTATCGCTCCCCCCTGGTGCACCGCTTCCTCAACCGCCCGCCCCTGCTGCTGATCAAGGACGGACGGCTCCAACGCCGGAACATGCGCGAGGAGCTCATCACCGTCGACGAGCTGCAGGAGCAGCTTCGGGAGCAAGGCGTCAGCGATTTCGCGGAGGTAAAGGCATGCCGCCTGGAAGGGGATGGGAAAATCAGTGTGATTCGGGCAGCATCCTCGAGTCAGCCCCCCCAACGCGAGAAGGCCATCCACTAGGCGACGCGGGTCACGACGCCTCCGGCCTCAGCGCCAGCGCAACCTCCCGCGCCAGGAGCTGATTGAGCGACGGCCAGAAGCGTGACACCGGTCGCATCCGCTGCACCGAACCCCTTTCTCTCCAAACCAGCCCAGCAGGGCCTCGCGACGGCAGCCGGCGACGGTGGCGTAGCGCTCCATCGCGCTCAGTCGTTCCCGCGCGAGCTCCTTTCGCTTGCGCACCGTCGTCCAGTCCACCGGACCGTGTTCTGGCCGCAGTTCGGAGCGAAGCCGGTCTACCGACGCCTGCACGTTGTTGGGAAGCTTCTTGTACGCCACGCGGTCGCGCCACGCCTCTTCGACAGCCTTCTCAGGCGGAAACGTGGTCTCGAGCTGCATCTCGAGCAGGTGGATGTCCCTCCACGCATGAAGCAGCAGGCAGCGCGAGGACGCACCATCGCGCCCCGCGCGCCCGGCCTCCTGATAGTACGACTCCAGTGTTGGCGGCATGCTCCAGTGCAGGACCAGCCTGACATCGGGCTTGTCGATGCCCATGCCGAAAGCACAGGTGGCCGAGACCACCCGGACGTCGCCGCCGATAAAACGCTCCAGGGTCTCGGCTCTTCGTGTCTTGGTAAGGCCGGCGTGATAGGGCAGCGTATGGATGCCGCGATTGTGGAGCAGCCTCGCGATGGACTCGGTGAGATTCCGGGTCGGCGCGTAGACGATCGCCGAACCACGGGCTGCCGAGATTTCGGTGAAGACCGCGCTCAGCCGGCGGACGTCGTTCCGAACCTCGCCCACCTCGAACCGGAGATTCGGCCGGTCGAAGCTCGCGACATGTACGTCACATTTTGCACGCGCACCCAGGCCGAGCGAGCGCTGAATGTCGACTCGGACTTGCGGCGTGGCGCTTCCCGTGAGCGCGATCGCGCGGGGCCATCCGAAGGCTTCCCGTCCCTTCCCCACGAGGCGGTACGAGGGGCGAAAATCGTGACCCCATTCCGAGATGCAGTGAGCCTCGTCCACCGCAAGGCACGCCGGCTGCACTCCGATGCGCTGCAGCTCGTGCGACAACCTCGGCAGACGTTCCGGCGCGACATACAGGAGCCGGCACTCACCCCGCCGCACTGCCAGGAGGACGCCCTGTTGCGTCTCGGCATCGAGGGTGCTGTTGATGAAAGCGGCCGGAAGTCCCTTTCGCCGTGCCGACTCCACCTGGTCCTGCATGAGGGAGATGAGCGGAGAAATGACCAGCGTGAGCCCGGACCGAAGCATGGCGGGCACCTGGAAGCACACCGATTTTCCGGCGCCGGTCGGAAGGACCCCGAGGACATCGCGACCGGCCAGGATGGACGCGAGGACTCGGCGCTGCGCCGGACGAAAGTCGTCGTAGCCGAAGTGGCGCTTGAGTACGGCCCTGGCTTCGTCCAGCAGGCCCGGGACCCGGTTGACCGAAGTGACATCCATCCGGCCAATCTCGATAGCACGGCTGGGGATCGCGGTACCACAATTCCGCGATCCTCCATCAATTCGACGGGACCATCTTCAGAGCTGCAGGTGATCGCGCGTCGGAGCGGCCATGCCACCGCCCTGGTGTCCCACCGCTGGTGCTAGTCGGACTGCTCGCGGGACCTCTCTTCCCTCCGAAGCCGCGCCTGGACCACGATCCGAAGCAGGACCGACAACGCGAGCAACCCGATGGCGATCCAGACCATGACGCGGTTCTCCAGGGCGATGCCCGCGATCGCGGTCATCAAACCCAGGAGGCCGAGAATCTGCTTGGCCCGGCTCACGACATGGTCTGGAACTGTTTCGCGGCCTCACGGAAGGCCGCCGAGGCACGGGCCCGGGCATTGATTCCCGCGCTGATTCGCAGCGCGTCCTCGAGCGACTTCCCTTCGGTGGACAGGAACGAGCCCTTCACTTCGGTGAGGATTTCCATCGCACAGTTGCAGAGGCCGCGCACCGTCGACGCCGACACCGCTTCGAACCCTTCGTCCGGGACCACGCGCGAGACCAGACCCATGGATCGCGCCTCGTCTCCCGTCAGGGTACGACCCGTGGCCACCAGCTCGAAGGCGGCCTTGTCCCCCACGTGACGCCGGAGCACGGCGGCCGCAAAGGCCGGGACGAATCCGTAGGTCACTTCCGGAAACGCGAGCTGGGCACCCGCCGCGGCGATGACCATGTCGGCCGAGACCGCGAGGGTCGCGCCGACACCGAGCGCGCGCCCCTGCACCAGCGCCAGCGTCGGCTTCTTCATGCGCATGACGCGAAGCAGGATTTCAGCGAGTCGCTCCGCGTCGTGCTGGTGATCCGATTCCGGCGCGTTGGCCGACTGGTAGAACTCGTCGAGGTCGAGCCCGGTGCAGAAATGTTTCCCCGCCCCCCGCAGCACGATGATACGCGCCTCGGGATGCTGCTCCGCCTGCTCGAGCGCCGCGAGATACTGGTCGAGCATCTCGGAGGCGAGCGCGTTGCGGCGGTCAGGCCGGTTGAGCGTGATGGTGAACGCGCCGTTCTCGAACTTGGATTGGACCAGGTCGCTCATGAGGACCTCGCACGGGCGCGCCGTGCCACCGCGGGTGGGACCGGGATCTCCAGGCGGAGGAGCGCGGTCGAATAGACCTTCCCCTGGGCATCGGTCTTGAGGGAGATCGTGCCACCGCCATCGAGCGCGCCGTGGAGCAGGAAGTTGAGCGCGCCCAGGTTGGGCAGCTCGAACCGCTCGACGCCGGAAGCCATGCCCTTGAAGTGCCGGGCCACCCGGGCCCGGGTGACTTCCTTCCTCAATATGGGATAGTACTCCGGCTCCAGCGCAATGAGCCCCACGTTGGCCGTGTCACCCTTGTCGCCGCTCCGGGCGTGGGCAAGGAACCTCAACTGCATTCTGACCGTCTGACCGCCTGACCGCCTGACCGGCTTCCTTGTCTTAGGCATCGATGACCTCGGAGCGAACGTAGGGCTCGATTTCGGTTCGATCGATCAACGCCGGCCAGTACGCCACGATTTCCTGCACGTCGGGCCTTCCTCCCGCGAAGCCGGTGACACTCGGCGGACCGGTCAGCACGAGCGGCGCGATCTCGCGCGCGAAGCGCTCAAGCGGCGCCTTATCCTTCGCGCGCACACCGATCCGAAGCTGCACCTCGGCGAGATCGGGCGACGGCGGACCGGCGAGCTTGCCGTGGGTCGCGTCGACGCCGACGAATTCGGTGAGGATGGTCTCGAACTTGAGTCCGAGATCCTTGAACCGGGCCCGGAGCACCTGGTCGGCCCGCTTCGCCTTCTCGTAGGCGTCGGGCCAGGAATAGACCAGCGTTCCGACCGCCTTGTACCCGTAGAACCACGCGATAGAGACCTTGAGCTTGTCGGTCCGCGGGGCGCCCGTAATCCCGCTCACCGCGACCCGATCGCGGCCGACCGGCTTCAGGTGAATGCTGGTGAAGTCTGCAATTCCATCCGGCGTGATGTAGTTCTTCGGGTCGCCCATCTCATAGACGAGCTGCTCGGTCACCGAGGCAACGTTCACCACGCCGCCGGTATTCGGATGCTTGGTCACCGTGAACGTGCCGTCCTCCTGCACCTCGACGATCGGGAACCCGGGGTTGTCGAGCCCCTTCACCTTGCGCCAGTCGCGCAACAGGTTGCCGCCCGAGGACTGCGCGCCACATTCGATGATGTGCCCGGCGATCGTTCCGGCGGCGATGCGGTCCCAGGCCTCGCGCCCCCACCCGAATTCGTGCACCAGCGGACCGAGCGTGAGACCGGTGTCGGTCACCCGGCCGGTCACGATCACGTTGGCACCTTTCTCAAGCGCGTCGACGACGGGCGCGAGACCGAGATACGCATTCGCGGAAAGAACCTTGTCGCGAATCTCAGACAACGGACGCCCGGTATCGAGATCGCGGAGCTCGTGTCCCTTGTCGAGGAGCTCATCGAGGCGATCGAGGATGTCGTCGCCGACCACGAGGCCGACGCGAACCTTGCCCTGCAGCCCGAGTTTTTGCGCGGCCGCGACGACGGCCTCCGCGCATCCCCGCGGGTTCACCCCGCCCGCATTGGTGATGACCTTGATTCCCTTGCGCACCACATCGGGGAGGATGCGCTCCATCAGCGGGATGAAGTCCCGCGCGTAGCCCGCCTTCGGATCACGGGCGCGCTGCTTCTGCATGATGGACATCGTCACCTCGGCGAGGTAGTCCATCATCAGGTAGTCGATGGGTCCGCCCTTGACCTGGCGCACGGGAGCTTCGAGCCAGTCACCCCAGAATCCCTGGCCGGCGGCAACACGAACGATCTTGCTCATGGCATCAATGGTCCGGGCGCGTCGGGGAGTCCGGCTTCCTGGTGCCAGACCCGGTCACCGAGGCGCGTAATGAGTGTCAACAGTGGGTAAAACCCACTGGGGAGGGCGACGGGCGACGGGCGAAGGACGAAGGGACCTTCGGGCAGTTCGCCCATGTCGACGGGCGCGGCTGCGTACATCCGCACGGCGAGCTTCGCGGTCCAGAGCGCGTTGCTGGCCCCGTCCGCGAAGCCCGGACTCAAGACGATCGTGAGCTGGCGTTCCGGTCCCTCGGGAATCTCGGCCTCCAGGCGCGCGACCGCGTAGTTGACGGGCGTTGCGGTGATCTGCCTCCCGTCCGCGTCGAGCAGCGTGAATCCATAATCGGTGAAGAGCTGCCACTGCTCACGCGGCATCGTGAGCTCGATGGTCACTTTCCTGGCCCAGGCCGGCGCGAAGAACTCGAGACGCTGATCCGCGCTGCCGCGCGCGCTGGTCGCGATGCCCCGCTCCGCTCCTACGAACTGGGCGGACAAGCGTGGCTGGACGGGCGGACGGGCAGACGGGCTGGCGGGCAGTGATTCCCGGGTGATCCAAACGCTGTCCTTCCGACGCAACGTCGCGATGCGCAGAGGAGCGGGATTAATCTCGAGCTCTGCGTCGACGCCCGTGCTGGGTCCGGCCATCAGCACCAGCTCGTACACTCCGCCGACGACGTCGCGACCGTCGAGCTCGAACTCGGCCCGCGTCGTGTCCCCCGCGCTCTGGGCCTGGCCGGCGCGGAACGGCATCCCGCCGGGCTCGTGCAGGAATGCGAGGAGCGGAGCACCGCGGGGGTCCGCTACACGGAGGCGGATTCCGCGCCCGCTGTCGGCGAGGATCGGAACCCGGCGGATCTCTCCCGCACCGATCCGGAATCGCATGGTCGAACGATCGCGAGGTAGCGGATAGGGCGTCACCACGGTGGTGACGAGATGGAAGGCGGGTCCCCAGGCGCTGTCCCTGCCCCACCCTTCCACCGTCGTGCTGTACACGCCGGGCGCGCGAAGTGAAGTCGGCTTGAGGCTGATCACCACGGGCGTGCTGTCACCCAGGCTGACCGTCGCCGGCGCCGTGACCCAGTCCGCATCGGCAATCAGCTTGAACCGCTCGGACGATCCGCCGCCGTGACGGGTAAGCGTGAAGGTGATGCTGGAATCGAGCGGCGTTTCCACCTGGAGACTCCCGCTCACGCCGTGCTCGGCGCGGACATCGATCACCGGGCCCGGGGGATCTTCGTCCTTGAGCAGGTCCCACGCCTTGGTGATGTCGGGAAGTCCCGCGCCCTGGTCGATCCAGCGCCCTCCAGCGAGCGGGCGCGAGGACGCCATGAGCGCGCGCTTGATCGTCGACGCACTGGCGGTGCGCTGTTCGGCGGCCAGCCCCGAGAGCAGGCGGGCGGCCAGACCGGCCACATGCGGCGAGGCCATGCTGGTGCCGTTCTTGACCTCTTCACCGGTGTCCCATCGCGGGATGCTGGAGTAGGCCACGCCGGGCGCAAGGAGATCGGGCTGGGCAAGCTCGCCACCCCGCGAGCTGAAGAACGCGATCAGGTCGTCGGAGCGGCGGCCGTTGGCGTCGGGAGCGAGGAACGCGCCTGGATAGGTCGCCCCGACCGTGATGATCCTCCGGGCCGAGGCCGGGAAGCCCATGGTCGAAATGCCGGGGCCATCGTTGCCCGCGCTCACGGTCATCACGACATTGGGGTTGGCGCCGAGAATCGAGTCGACTACGCGATCGATGGCCGCCAGTCCTTCGGCTTCATTCCCGACCCCGAAACTCATGTTCATCACGAGGGGGAGCCGGCGAGTCGCGGCAAAACGGATGGCGTAGTCCATCGCCCGCTCCATCGAGCCGCTGGTCGTGATCCCACCCTTCGCATCGTTCCCCATCTTGAGCGCCAGCAGCGACGCACCGGGCGCAACGCCATCGAATCCCTTCACGCCGAAGAGATCATGGCCCGCCGCGATCCCCGCGACGTGGGTGCCATGGGAACCGACCGTGAACACGAGGTCGAGCTGCGGCGGCTTGTCTGGTTCGGCGTCAGTGATGTTGACCGCCACGGAGCCCGGGGCGCGCCGGCCAGCCTGATGCCAGCCGAAGAAGTCGTGCGCGACGAGGTAGTCACGTACCGGTTTCTCGGTCTCGATGGAGCCGTCGCCGTCCGTGTCGGCGAAGAGTGTCCAGCCATCCGTGGCGCGCACGAGCGCCACTGCCAGGGTATCGCCAAGGTGGCCGTTGCCGTTCACATCGGCGGCAGGAAGCTCGCCGAGCTGGTATTCGCGCAGAATGCCCCCCCAGGCCTTTCCACTGGCCTGCATGGCGCGGAGTCGTCCCGCGCCGCGAAGGGCCACGGCGCCGATCCGGATCATGTCGCCATCGAGCCGGACCTCGGTAAGAGGAATGCGTCCTTCGCCGGAGAAATCCCGGATGTCGAGCGTCCGGTCCGGGCCCAGCACGCCGGCATCGAGTCCGGCATCGAGAATCGCGACGATGACACCGCGACCATCGTAGGTCGGATGAGCGCGGGCGAACGCAGGGATGCTGGTCGAGGCGAGCGGCATCCATCCGAGGGCCGCCGCGTCTGCGGGCGGGGCGATGGGCTGCGCCGTGTCCGCGGCTGTCGCGACGGGCGGACGGGCGGACGGGCGGACCGGCGGAACCGCGCTGCTTCCGCCGGCACATGCCGCCAACAAGAGCGACAGGCACGCGCAATATCCGCCCGCCTGCCCGTCCGCCCGTCTGCCCGTCATAGCGGAGGCAGGACGAAGGCTCCGAGGTGCGGCCCCGCATTGTTCGCGGTCACGCGCAGCAGGAAGGCAAGGATGTCGCGGGTCTCCTCCGGGGTGATCAGCGCGTCGACCTGGCCGCGCGCCGCGGCGTGCCGCGCGTCGAGCTGTTCGTCATAGCCGGCGCGGATCGCGTCCATCGACGCTTCGGTCTCCTTCGAGACCGGCCGCTTCTCCCTCTTGGCCCGATCGAGCTCGCCGCCGTGCACGGCGGCTGCCGCGGCGTCGCCCTCCATCACGCCCATCCGGCCGGTGGGCCAGGAGAGAATGAAATCGGGGTCAAAGCCCTGCCCCGCCATCGCGTAGTAACCCGCGCCCGAGGCGTGATTCACCGTGAGCACGATCTTGGGCACCACCGTGGTCGCCATCGCCTCGACGAATTCCGCGCCGGCGCGGATGATCCCCGAGTGCTCGGCGTCGGGTCCGACCATGAAGCCGCTGACGTCCTGCACGAAGAGGATCGGGAGCCGCTCGCGGCTCGCGGTCTCGATGAAGTATGCGACCTTGCGGGCGCTCTCGGTGTAGACGATGCCGCCGAAGTGCGGCGGCTTGCCCTTCTCACCCTTCACCACGCCCCGGCGATTCGCGATCACCGCGACCGGCCAGCCCTCGATATGGGCGTGGCCGCAGATCATCTCGCGCGCCAGGTCGCCCTGGAACTCGAGCAGCTCGCCGCCATCGAGAATGCACGACAGCACCGCGGGCATGTCGTAGGACATGCGGTGGTCGTTGGGAAGCAGATCGTACAGGTCGGCGGAAGGGCGGGACGACGGGACGACGGGACGGACGTTGTGCCGGACCCCATCCACCCGGGGAAGCCGCGACACGTATTCCCTGATCGCCCTCAAACACTCGTCGTCGTTCTTCGCGCGATAATGCGCGACGGCCGAGAGCTCCGTATGGGTCTTCGCGCCGCCGAGCGTCTCGGCGTCAACAGTCTGGCCGGTCGCGCCCTTCACGAGATTCGGCCCACCGAGTCCCATGAAGCTGGTGCCTTCCACCATGAAGATCACGTTGGAAAGCGCCGGGAGGTACGCGCCACCCGCGACGCAGCTCCCCATCACCGCCGCGATCTGCGGCACGTGGAGATAGCGCCGCATGATGCTGTTGTAATAGAAGAGACGAGCCGCACCGTACTGGCCGGGGAAGACGCCGGACTGGTACGGCAGGTTCACGCCCGCGCTGTCGACCAGGTAGATGATCGGAATGTGCTGCCGCATCGCCACTTCCTGGGCGCGCAGCATCTTGGGGATGGTCTCGGGCCACCAGGAACCGGCCTTCACGGTCGCGTCGTTGGCGACGACCACCACCTCGCGCCCTTCGACGACGCCAACTCCCGTGATGACCCCGGCGCCCGGCGCCTGGCCGTCGTACCGGTCATAGGCCACCAGCAGCCCGATTTCGTACCAGGGGCTGCCCGGGTCGAGGAGCCGTTCGACCCGCTCGCGGGGGGAGAGCTGCCCCTTGGCGTGCATCTTCTTCACGCGCTCGGCCCCACCCCCCTGACGGAGGCGGTCGGCGAGCTCGAGATATTCGGCGGTAAGTGTCTTGAGGCGGGTCACGCATAAAACTGGTCTCGTCGTCGCATCGTCTCAAGGTCTCCAAGGTCTCCAAGGTCCCGCAGGTCTCAATGACCGCTGCCCGGATTAGACTTCCTGTGTCCCCCACAACCAAGCCGACGTAATGCGAACGCTGCTCCCGCGTGTCGTGGCGCTCCTGCTGCTCTGCCTGCCCCCTTCCGCGGCGGCTCAGCGCGCGACCATCTACCGCGACACCTGGGGCGTGCCCCACATCTACGCCGACCGCGAGGAAGACGGCTGGTATGCGCTCGGCTACGCCACCGCGCACGACGAGATGGACTGGATCCTCCGGATCACCCTCGCGGCCCGGGGCGAAGCGGCGGCAGCGCTCGGCAAGGAGGGGCTGGAGTACGACATCGCTTCGCGACTCTGGCGGCACGCGGCCGAGTCCAGGGCGGGGCTCGCCCGCCTGAGTCCCGAGCTGCGACTCAACTATGAGCGTTGGGTTCAGGGGTTCACCCGGTACATGAAGGAGCACCCCTCCGAGGTCCCCGCGTGGGCACCGGTCCTTGCCGCGTCAGATCTCGTGGCGATTTCACGCTGGTTGCTCTGGCTGGCCTATCAGGCCGGCGATGGCCTCGCCAAGTGCAGGGCCTCGGGGGCGAAGCTCGCGCAGGCCGACATTGCCGCGCTGGAGAACCGCAGTGTCGCCGCGTCCAACGAATGGGTCGTGGCCCCATGGCGGACCGCCGACAGCGCCATGATCGTGCTCAGTGACCCGCACGGCGGCGTCGACGGCCAGTTCGTCTATGAGTTCCGCATGCATGCCGGCCGGTTCGAGGCCGCCGGTTACGCGATGGGTGCGCTGCCCCTCCTGGTGCAGACGCGGAACGTGTCGTGGGGCATGACGACGGGCGCGCCCTCGGTGGCCGACTGTTATGAAGTGGCGCTCGAGCCGGGCCGCACCGATCGCTACCGCTACGACGGCAAGTCGCTCCCGATCGAGAAGGAAGTCACCCGCATCCCGGTCAAGGGTGGCGAGACGGTCGTCCGCACGATGGAGTACACCCGGCACAATGGCGTGATGTCGCCGGTGGTCGCGCGGGCCGAAGGAAAAGTCTGGGTGGTCAGCACCAGCTACATGCATCGCGCCGGAGACTTCGACGAAGAGGTCTACCGGATGGTGCTCGCGAAGAACGTGCGCGAGGTGAAGGAGGCGATGCGGATCCAGGGGATGTTTCCCCAGAACGTGATGGTCGGAGACGCCGACGGGAACAGCTTCTACGTGCGCGCGGGCCGCGCGCCGAAGCGGCCGGCAGGCGTCGACTGGCGCAAGGCGCTCGACGGGAACACGAGCAGGACCGCCTGGCTCGGCATCCACCCCTTTGAGGACCTGGTCCAGATCGACAATCCACCGACCGGGTACATGCAGAACAACAACATCAGCCCGGACCGGATGTTCGATGGCAGTCCGCTCGTCCGGGATCGTTACCCGGACTACATCTACAACGACACGCCGGACCGGACCAACTCCCGGGCCCGCCGGGTTCTCGAGGTGCTGTCGGGCTCGGTCCGGGTCACCGTCGATGCGGCGACGCAGCTCGCGCTCGACGAGGGCTGGATCGATACCGATATCTGGAAGGACGTCCTGCGCCGCTCGCTCGATCGCGCGCCGGACCGGATCCGAAACCTGACGCCGGCCGCGCGGCTGATGGCGGACCGCATCCTGCACTTCGACGGACAGGCTCGCGTCGACTCGAAAGCCGCGCTCGGCTTCTGGTACTGGCGAAGCACGATGCTCGCGCAATCCGGTGCGGCCGGGACCATGGCCGTGCTCGAAGCCGGTCGCCGGCCGGAGGTGCCGCTCTCCGATGACATCGGGACGAGAGTCCTCAACGCGATCGACGGTGCGGTCGCCACGATGGCAAAGGAGGGCCGCAGCGACGCTGTCCTCGGCGACGTATTCCGGATCGGCCGTCCGGGCGAGCGGTCGTTCCCACTCGGCGGAGTGGCTCTCGCGCCGGACGACCGGCGGCTCTGCGAGAGCCTGGCCTCGTGGAACCTGCTCTGCGTCCACACGCTTCGCGCCTTCACAGGCGGGAAGCCCGATTCCGCGGGACGACGGTACGCCGAGATCGGGTCGCGCATGCTCCGCCTGACGATCTTCACCAGGCCCATTCAGTCGTTCACGCTGCACAATTTCGGGCAGACGCCGCGGAAGGATTCGCCCCATCGCGATGACCAGGCGCAGCTCACCAGCGAGCGGAGGCTCAAGCCGGTGCTGTTCGAGAAATCGGAGCTGATGCCGCACGTGACGTCGGAGATCACGCTGGAGGTCCCACGATGAGGCGGGAAGCCCTCGAGGCGGCGAGCCTCGACGGGGCGCATTTCCTGGGGCTCGACGGCGAGATCGGATCAATCACCGTCGGCAAGATCGCGGACCTTGTGATCCGGCCCGACGGTTATTGGAATCGTCGTCCAGTGCCGTGACGACGTCTCGCAGGTCTCCAAGGTCTTACTAGACTCTTGGAAACCAGTGGAGACCTTGGAGATCTTGGAGACGTTACTCCTCGCGCAGCGTCTCCGTCGGGTCCAGAGACGCCGCCCGCCACGCCGGCAACAGGCTTGCCGCGATGGCCGCGCCGGCGAGCAGGACGGCCGAGAGCGCCAGCGTTCGAATGTCGGTCGCGGTCAGGCCATACAAGAAAGACGTGAGCAGTCGGGTCGTCCCCAGCGCGGTGGCCACCCCGGCCACGATTCCCACCAGCGCGAGCCGGCCCGCGTCGGCGAGCACCATGCGCAGGACCCTGCCCCTCGCGGCCCCCAGCGCCAGGCGAACGCCGATCTCGGAGCGCCGCCGGGCCACGCCATAGGCGACCGTTCCGTACAGGCCGATCACGGCGAGGGTGAGTGCCAGGGCGGCGAAGAAGCCGGAGAGCGTGGCCAGGAGCCGGGGCCGTCGGAGCGACGCGGACACCTGCTCCTCGAAGGTGTTGAACTCGAGCGTGATTGCCGGGCTCATGTCAGCCGCGATCGATTTCACCAACGGAATCAGCGCCGCCGGAGTGGCGTCGCTCCGCAGCTGATACTCGATCCAGGTGCCCCACCACTCGCCCTGATCGATGGGGACGTACGCCGTCGGCTGGTTCTCCTCGCGGAGGGCCTGGTACTTGGCATCGCGCACGACGCCGATGACTTCCATCGGCGGGCCCGGCTTGTCGCTGGTCACGACGGTCACGATCCTGCCGAGCGGCGATTCTCCGGGAAAGAATTTTTTCGCGAGGGTCTCGTTCACCACGACCACCTGGGCACCGGTGCCGTCAGCGGGACCGAAGTCGCGGCCCGCGACCAGGTCGGTCCCCATCGTCGCGAACCAGCCTTCGCTCACCGCATTGAACATCACGGTAGAGTCCCGGCCCGAGGACGGTGCGTAGCCCGGCACCGCGATGCGGTCGTTCCACGACGAGTTGCTGAGCGGCGTGGTGTACGAGGCACCCGCCTGCTTCACACCGGGCATGTCACGCAGGCGATCGAGGATCTGGCGATGCGTGGCCCGTCGCTGGGGCTCGGGCCAGCCGGTGTTGGCGAGGTTCATGGACACCAGCAGCACGCCCTCGCGCCGGAACCCGGGATCCATCGTGACCAGCTTCCGGAACGAGCCCATCAGCAGGCCGGCCGCGACGATGAGTACCAGCGAGAGCGCCACCTGGCCCGCGACGAGGGCACGGCCGAGCGCGAAGCGCGAGCCGCGAGTCACGCCGCGTCCCTGGGCCTTCATCGCCGACTGGGGATCGACCCGTGACGCGCGCCATGCCGGGATCAACCCGAAGAGGAGGCCGGTCAGGAAGGCGGCGGCGATCGAGAAGAGGAGCACGCGACCATCGAGGGTGAGGTCGAGGAAGACCGCATCCCGCCGGGTCGAGAAGAAGCGGACCAGCAGGGCGCTCGCCCAGCGCGCGAAGAGGAGGCCGGCGATCCCGCCGGCGAAGGCGAGCATGAGGCTCTCGGTGAGCATCTGGCGGACCAGCCGCCAGCGTCCCGCGCCAATCGCGAGCCGCACCGCCAGCTCGTGCTGCCGCGCCGCAGCCCGCGCGAGGAGCAGGTTGGCCACGTTCGCGCACCCGATCACGAGCACGGTCGCCACCACCACGAGCAGCACGAACAGCGCATCCTTGTAGGTGGAGCGAAGTCCGGAAAACCCGCCCGCGGCATCCTGCACCGTGAGCAGCATGGTTTCGTATTCCTTCTGGTCCGCCGGACTCCAGTTGGGCGGAATGGTCGCGGCGAAGATCGGCGGCGAGACCCGCTTGAGGAGAGCCTGCTCGGCCTCGAGCCCGTTTTCCGGATGACGGCGCCCGTACACGCTGAGAAACCACCGGCTCCGGCGGTCGAGCACGTTCGGCTCGCTGGCCACGAGCTGGATGGAGCAGATCGGCGCGTAGATCGCCGTCTGCTCTCCCACTTCCATCCCGAAGAATCCGGGTTCCACCACACCGATGAGCTCGAAGGGCTTCCCCTGGAGGGTGACCTTCTGGCCGACGGCGTTCGCCGCGCCGCCAAACTCCCGCGCGGCAAACCCCTCGCTCACGACCGCGACTCCCGAACATCCCCGCCGATCGTCGGATGGCTCGAGCAGTCGTCCGGCGACCGGTCGCACCCGAAGGGCCGGGAACATCGACCCGCTCACCCATGCCCCGGACGCGTTCCGGACTTCACCGCCGGTCGCGAGGTTGAACCCGGTCGACCCGTAGGCGAAGTACGACTCCATCCCCGGGGTGTCGCGAAGGCCTTCCCAGATCGGGTTGGTGAAGTCGCCGTTGCCCCCGGTATTGACGACACGCACCAGCTCCTCCGAGCGCTCGATCGGGAGCGCGCGGAGGATCACGGCATTGACGAGGCTGAAGATCGCCGTGTTCGCGCCGATCCCGAGTCCGAGGGAGAGCACGGCCACCGTGGTGAAGCCCGGATTGGCGCGCAGCGCGCGGAACGCGTAGCGCGCGTCCGCGACGAGTGACTCGAGCCAGCCCAGCACATCGACCTCCCGGGTGTTCTCGCGCATCGTCCCGCGATGTCCGAAGCGCTTCCGCGCCTCCCGCTCGGCGTCGGGGCGGCTCATCCCGCGCGCCTCGAGCTCGTCGGCCTTCTCGGAGAGGTGAAAGGCCATCTCGCGATCGATGTCGTGCGAGAGGCCCTCGGGGCGAAACAGGTTGCGCAGGCGGCGGGACCAGGACACATGAACCTCGTGGTCAGGCGTACTGCAGGACGCGGCGGACGCCTTCGGTCAGGCGATCCCACTGTTCCTGCTCCTGGGCCAGCCGGCGCTTGCCGGCAGCCGTCAGGGCATAGAAGCGCGCGGGGCGGTTCTTCTCGCTGGTCCCCCACTCGGCCTTGACCAGTCCATCCTGCTCCATGCGATGCAGCGCCGGGTAGAGCGAGCCCTCCTCCACCCGGAGCAATTCTTCGGAGGCGTGCTGGATGTAGGCGGTGATGGCGTAGCCGTGAAGCTTTCCGCGGCTGGCGAGGCTCTTCAGCACGAGCAGCGCGAGGGTGCCTTGGAGAATGTCGTTGCGTCGGGGGGAGGACATGATACCTATTTAGCTATGCCTAGAGTTCTAGGCAAGTGGGGTGGTCGCTACGTTCCTTCGGCTCGTCGTCACTTCGGGTCATCGTCACTTCGTCGCATCGTCTCATCGTCTCAGCGTCTCAGCGTCTCAGCGTCTCAGCGTCTCAGCGTCTCAGCGTCTCGGTGTCTACTTGAGGTGAGGCGTAGGTGAGACGAGGTGACGAGGTGACGATGAGACGATGAGACGAAGTGACAATGAGACGATGAGACGGAGTGACGATGAGACGATGAGACGAAGTGACGATGAGACGATGAGACGATGAGACGAAGTGACGATGCGACGAAGTGACGATGCGACGAAGTGACGACGAGACGACGAGCCGCCTACCGCCGGAATCCTGCTCGCCAGCCACCGACGTGCCCCCACACAAGCAGGGCGACCGCAACCGCGGAGATCATCCAATGCTTCGGGATCCAGTTCCGGTGCAGTCCCCACAAGGTGAGAAGAAAGACCGGAATCGGAATGAGGAAGGCGAACATCCAGGCGAATCGGAGCGGACCGGCATTGCTGTTCTGGATCGCCCGGGTGATCCACTCCATGCCTTGATAGGAGATGACTCCGAGTCCCGTGTGGACAGCAATCACCATGGCTGACTGGACTCCCCGACCCCCGGGCAGCTCAGGAAAGCCTCCCCGTGCCACGGCGACCAGCAACGCAACGGCGAGCACACCCCAGCGCATGATCATGAACATGAACATGCCCAGCATGCCCGCGAGGCCGCTCTTGTCGCCGTGGACGTTGTAGCTGCCGAGCTCGCCCCAGCCGAGTGCGATGTTCGCGCTGAGAAATGCGGCGAAGACAAGGGCGAGATCGAGAAGGACGATCACGCGGTCTTGCTGCGCTGTCCCGCCCAGGTCCTGATGTATTCCACGAGGTCGCTGGTCGGCGTGCCGGGCCCGAACAGGCGCCCGATGCCCTGCCCTTCCAGCTGCTTCATGTCGTCAGGAGGAATGATGCCGCCACCGGTCACCAGGATGTCGCCTCGTCCCGCTTCCTCGAGCAGGGCACGCACCCGGGGAATCAGCGTCATGTGCGCACCGGAGAGAATGGAGAGTCCGACGACGTCCACGTCTTCCTGCACCGCGGCACGCGCGATCATCTCCGGCGTCTGGTGCAAGCCGGTATAGATGACCTCCATGCCCGCGTCGCGCAGGGCCGTGGCCACGATCTTGGCACCCCGATCGTGGCCATCGAGGCCGGGCTTGGCGACGAGAACCCGGATCGGCCGGGCAGTCGCCGGCGTCACTTGAACCGGAGCAGGCCGGCGAGTCCGTCCACCCGCGCGGCCGCTTCCGGAGAGCGCACGACTCCCACGCTCACCCGCTGGCGCAGCGCTTCTTCCAGCGCCTCATCGATCACATCCACGACGGGTGTGCCCTTTCCATCGGAGCCGCATTCGCGCTCCGTCACTGTGAGTCGCCCCGAGGCGCAGCGGAACCCCGGCGACTCGTGATCCGCATTCACCAGCAGCGTGCGGAGCTTTCCCTCCGCGAGCGCCTTGAGCGCGGGCTTGATGCCGTTCACCGCCCACCCGGTCCCGTGGGCATCTTCGAGCTGCTGTACCTGGGCCAGCTCGGCGTTGCGCTCGGCTTCGGCCCGGGCCGCGAGGGTGGCCTCGAGGACCGCGGCCTCGCTCGACTCCTTGGGATTGAGCTTGACCGTGCCGACCACGCGGTCGCGGAGGTAGGCATGAAGATAGGGGATGAGTGCTGCCGCATCGGCCCCCGTTCCCGCGAGGACCAGCCCGTCCACCCGCTGCTTCCGGTGGAGCTGGAAGAGCGCATCCGCCACGGTGGTGAGGTGGCGGTTCTTCTCGTTGCGGATCCGGTTGTGCCAGGTGTGCTCCCCCATGCCCGGCGCGCCGTGACGATCGGAATGGAAACGACCGCCCCGGCTCGCTTCGCCGTGGACACCGATCAGCTCGGTCGCCTCGAACGCCGTGACCTCGAAGATCCTGGCACTGGTGCGGTCGAGCACCACGGTGAGCAGCCGCCCCACCTCGTCCTCGATGGTGAGCAGCTCACGGACCAGCGGCGTGGAGTCCACCACCAGGCGCGATCGGTGGACCGCCGGAAGCGCAATCCGTTCGAACAGCTTGTGCCCCGTCGAGGCAAAGAGGGCGACGCCCTGCGTGCCGGGAAGCCGGTCGGGACGTTCGAGCTCGTGATAGATGCGCTGCAGGTCGCGGCTCACCGCCTCGTGCCCGGAACGGTCGAGGTCGGAGTCGCTCAGCTGGGTTTCCACCTGGCGGATCCGGTTCTTGAGCTTGATCAGGTATTTGCCGCGGGCGCGGTCGCGGGGTTCGAGTTTGAGGTAGCAGCTCACGATGGGATGCCGTCCGGCGGGGATGCTGGTGAGCCTCTGGAGCGAGGTATTTACGGAGTCGCGAGTCACAATGACCTCCTGGTGTCGGAGCATACCGGCATCCCGTTGAGGGATCAAGCGTTAGCAAATCAGCCTCCGGGAGAAAACCGGGCTAGATTTGTGGGTTCTCGCGACTCGTGACTCGCGACTCATGACCGGAACATGACAGACCGATACAAGCCGACCAATCACGTCCGCCTCGTCACCGCCGCCTCGCTCTTCGACGGCCATGACGCGGCAATCAACATCATGCGCCGCCTGCTCCAGTCCGGTGGCGCCGAAGTCATCCACCTCGGCCACAACCGTTCGGCCGCGGAGATCGTGGAGTGCGCCATCCAGGAGGACGTGCAGGGGATCGCGGTGACGTCCTACCAGGGTGGGCACATCGAGTTCTTCAAGTACATGTACGACCTGCTCAAGGAGCGGGGCGCGAAGATCAAGCTGTTCGGCGGCGGGGGCGGGACGATCCTGCCGAGCGAGGTCGCCGAGCTCCACGCCTACGGCATCGCGCGGATCTACTCGCCCGACGATGGCCGCTCGATGGGCCTCGTCGGGATGATCGACGACGTCATCAAGCAGTGCGACTTCCCCACCCGGGCCCCGAACCTGAACGGGCATGTGGGCCGTCTCTCGGCTTTTGATCACAAGTCGATCGCGACACTCATCACCCTGGCCGAGAATCATCCCGATACCGTGGACGGCCTGCGGAAGGAGCTCGCGCCGATCCTGGCGAAGCGGAAGCCGCCGGTCCTCGGCGTGACCGGGACCGGAGGCGCCGGGAAATCGTCGCTGGTTGACGAGCTGGTCCGGCGATTCCTGTCCGACTTCGAGGACCGCACCGTCGCGATTGTCTCGGTGGATCCATCGAAGCGGAAGACCGGCGGCGCGCTGCTCGGCGATCGCATCCGGATGAACGCGATCTTCACCCCGCGGGTCTACATGCGGTCGCTCGCGACCCGGCAGAGCAATCTCGCGCTCTCCCGCCACGTGCAGGACGCGATCGACATCTGCCAGGCCGCCGGCTTCGACCTCGTGATTGTCGAGACCTCGGGGATCGGCCAGAGTGACACCGAGATCACCGAGCATTCGGACGTAACACTGTACGTGATGACGGCCGACTACGGCGCCGCGACGCAGCTCGAGAAGATCGACATGCTCGACTTCGCCGACCTGATCGCGATCAACAAGTTCGACAAGCGGGGCTCGCTCGACGCCCTGCGCGACGTGCGCAAGCAATACCGGCGGAACCACACGAAGTTCGAGGGTACGGACGAATCCCTGCCGATCGTCGGGACGATCGCGTCGCAGTTCAACGACCCGGGCATGAACGCGCTCTACCGGCAAGTGATGGATGTGCTCGCGAAGAAGACCGGCGCACCCTTCTCCGGGGAAGCCAGCGCCCACGCCCGGATGACCGCGGACCGCTCGGCGGTGATTCCACCCGATCGGGTGAGGTATCTCGCCGAGATCGCCGAGAGCATCGCGAAGGAAGAGGGATTCATCGATGCGCAGGCCGCGATCGCGACGCGACTCTATCGAGTCGCGGGCGCGATCGCCGCACTGCGCGACGGGGCGATTGAGGCGGTTGAGGCGGCCGCACCGGTACTCCCACCTCCAACCGACGTACCCGCCCCAACCGACCTGACCGACCTGACCGCCCTCACCGCCGAGTATGCCAGGGCCTACGAGGCGCTCCACCCCGCCTGTCGCGCGCTTCTCCAGGCCTGGCCCTCGACCGTCGCCCGGTACCAGTCGCCGACCTACCAATACAAGGTCCGCGACCGC
>DATEOL010000008.1:0-6009 GCA_035274025.1 Gemmatimonadales bacterium
TCATGCCGCCAATCAGGCTCATCACCATGGCCTCGACAAGAAACTGCACCAGCACGTCGCGGCGGCGGGCTCCGACGGCGAGGCGAATGCCGATCTCCTTGGTGCGCTCGGTCACCGACACCAGCATGATGTTCATGATGCCGATGCCGCCCACGATGAGCGACACGATCGCGATGCTCGCGAGCAGGACGCCGAAGGTCTGCGTCGTCTGCTGCTGGGTCGCCAGGATCTCGGCCTGGTTGCGGATCTGGAAGTCGTTGTCGCCGCCGGGACGCACCTTGTGCTCCCGCCGCATGATTCCCTCGATGTCCACCATCCCCTGCTCGAGTGGCGTGCCTTCCTTCACCGCCACGGAGATCGACCGGAGCCGGTCGGTCCCGAAAATCCGGTAGCGCGCGGTCTTGAGCGGGATCAGGATCTGCTCGTCGGGATTCATGAATGAGTTCATGGATCCCTTCGGCTCCAGGATGCCGATCACCTCGAAGGGCTGGCCCCGGATCTGGATCGACCGGCCGATCATCGAGGCCGGATTCTGGTTGAAGATCTGCGGCACCGACGCCCCGATCACCGCGTAGCGCTGCCGCGCCCCGTCGTCCCCGCTGCTGAACATCTTGCCGTAGGGAATCCTGTAATTCCGGACCTCGGTGTAGTTCGCCGTGGTCCCGATGATGCTCAGGTTGGCGTTCTGTCCGTTGAGCTCCACCTGCAGGTTCCGCTGCATTTCCGGCACGACCCCGGAGAGAGTCACCGCGTCCTTCGTCAGGGCGTCGGCGTCATCGGTGGTGAGGCTGACCCGGTTGTCCGAAGCCCGCCCGCCGAAGAAGGACTGGCCCGGATAGATGCTCAGGAGGTTGGCGCCCAGCGCCTGGATCCGGGACTCGACCGCCTTCTGCGCGCCGGTCGAGAGCGCCACCACCGTGATGACCGCGGCCACGCCGATGATGACGCCCAGCATCGTCAGCGCCGCGCGAAGCTTGTTGGCGCGGATGCTCTGGAACGCGACCTTGACGATCTCGCCGACGATCATGTGCGTCCCGGCGTCTGGGGGCGCGCCTGGGTCGTCGGGGCGGCCTGGTCCTGCCGCATGCCCGGGACGCCCTGGTTGAATCCCTTGATCCGGTTCCGGAACTCTTCCTGGTTCTGTACCAGGCTCGCGCTCGGCAGGATCACCACGGAATCGTTGGGCTCGATACCCCACACCACTTCGGAATAATCGAGGTCGGTGAGACCGGTCCTGATGTGTACCGGGATCACTTCCCCGTGGCGCTGCACGATCACGATGTAACTGCCGCCGAACTGATAATCCGAGCCACCGCCGGGCCGGCGGGCCGCGCCCCCGCGGCCGCCGCCAAACGCGCGCATAAGCTGCTGCATCTTGGACTGCTCAGCGGGGGTAAGCGTGCCGCCCGAGAAACGCTTCTGGAAGAGTGCCCGCACCTCGGCTGCCGTGATCCCCGGCGGCAGCGTCACGGTACGGCCGTCCGGAAGCGACATCGTCTCGCCCTTCGCCGCCGAATCCTTCCCCACCCCTCTCCCGACCTGCCCGGTCGCGTTCGCCAGCTGCGCCCGGCCTGAATCGGGCCGGGTCGCCATCCGGCTCTTCTGGATGGAGTCGCGCCGCGCATCGGCCAGCTTCATCAGCTCCCCGAACCGGGCCGAGTCGATGCCGAGGACCTGGCGCGCGGAGTTGATGTCGCGCGGAGTCCGGAGCGCGGCGTTCGGAACCGTGAGCACGCTGTCGCGCTCGCCCACGTGGATCTCGACGTCGGCGTTCATGCCCGGCTTGAGCAGGCCGTTCCGGTTCTCGATCCGGACCAGCACCGGAAACATCGTGACGTTCTGCGCCGTCTCGGCCTGGGGCTCGATCTTGAGGACCTCACCCTGGAACGGCTGGTTGGGATAGGCATCCACCGTGACGGACGAGCGAAGCCCCGGCTTGATCTTGCCGATGTCGGTTTCATCGACCAGAGTGCGGACCTGCACCAGGTCGAGGTCGGCCATCTTGAGCAGCACGGTGCCGCCGCCCACGTCGCTGGTCGGCGAGGAAATCACCTGGCCGCGCTCCACCGTCTTCGAGATGATCGTGCCGGAGATCGGCGCGTTCACGTCGGTGTCTTCCATCCGAATCCGCGCGTTCTCCACGGCGACCTGCCCGTTCACCACCTCGGCCTTGGCGTTGGCCACGGCGAGCGTGGCGGTCTCCAGCTCCTGGGTGGTGATCGACTGCGACTTGAAGAGCTCGTCAGAGCGCTTCTTCTGGGTCTCGGCGTTGGCGAGTCGGGCGCGGGCGACCTCGAGCTGCGCCTCCGCCTGCGCCACCGAGTTCCGCGCGGTCCGCTGGTCCACCCGCACCAACAGGTCGCCCCGCCGGACCTGCTGGCCGGTCTCCACCTTGATGTCGAGAATTTCGCCCGACGCCTTGGACTTCACCTCCACCAGGGTGTCAGGCTGCACGGTCCCCGCCGCGCGCACCGAAACGGTGATGGACCGCCGTTCCACCGGAATGGCCTGATAGACCGGGGCCGGCACTTCCTTCTTGCAGGCCAGGGCGAGCAGGACGACCGGGACGAATCTGATGCGCATTACCTGTGCTCCGTCGGGTGATCGCGTTCCACCACGCCGTCCTTGAGATGGACCTGGCGGCGCGCGTGTTCCGCGATGTCGTGTTCGTGGGTGACGAGGATGATTGTCTGTCCCTCGTCGTGCAGCCGCTCGAAGAGGGCGAGGATCTCCTCCGCCGTCTTCGAATCGAGGTTGCCGGTTGGCTCGTCGGCCAGCAGGATGCTCGGGTTGTTGACCAGCGCGCGCGCGATCGCGACGCGCTGGCGCTGGCCGCCCGACAGCTCGTTGGGGCGATGGCTCATCCGCTCGGCCAGGCCGACGCGGGTGAGCGCGTCCTTCGCGGCCTGCTGCCGCTGCTTCGAGGGCATCCCGGCGTACACCATCGGCAACTCCACGTTCTGGAGCGCCGTCGCCCGCGGGAGCAGATTGAAGGTCTGGAATACGAACCCGATTTCCTTGTTCCGGATTCGCGCCAGCTGGTTGTCGTTGAGCTCGGACACCCGGTGACCGTTGAGCCAGTACTCGCCCTCGGTGGGCGTGTCGAGGCAGCCGATGAGGTTCATCAGCGTCGATTTGCCCGAGCCCGACGGTCCCATGATCGCCACGAATTCGTTGCGCCGGATGGTGAGGTCGACGCCGCGCAGCGCGCGCACCGTCTCCGCGCCCATCACGTATTCGCGACGGAGGTTCCGGGTGACGATGACGGAATCCCGCGGAATGTCCGCGGGGAGCATGGCCATGCGTTCGGCGGTGTTGCCGATGCCAGCGGTCACAAGGACCTCCCGATGATGGCTTCGATCGCTGCCTTGGCGCGCAGGTAGTCGAACCGCGAGTTGACCTGGTCGACTTCCGCCTGCGTCAGCGCCTCGGTGGTGGTGAGCACGTCGAGGATGGTCGACACGCCGAGGCGGTAGCGTTCCTGCTGGACCCGCAGGTCCTCGCGCGCGGCCTCGAGGCTCCGCTGCGTGATCTCGATCCGGAGCCGCGCCGCCTCGAGCTCCACGGTGCGCTGCGTCAGGTTAGCCTGGACGCCGCGCTTCGATTCCTCATAGTTGGCGCGCGCGATGTCCGCGTTCACCGCCTGGGTCTCGACGTTTTGTTCCCGGGTGAACCGGTTGAAGAGCTGCCACTGGACGCCAAGGCTGATCGAGCGGTTGCTCAGCATCGCGTAGTTGTTCCGCTCGCTGTTGCCGGCGAGCGAGCCGCTGGCCGTCAGGTTGAGCGACGGCCAGTACGGCGACTTGGCCGACTTGTAGGACGCGTCGGCCGACCGCACGCTCGCCTCGGCCGACTGCACGCTGGGCGAGCTTGACATCGCCTCGGTGCGGAGGGCGGTGGTGTCGAGCGTTGCCAGCACCCGATAGAACGACGAATCGTCCGCGGCCTCGACCCGACCGCTCTCGCCGATCAGGCGGCCAAGGTTGGCCTCGGCGGTGGCGAGGGTCGACATCGCGGTCACGAGCTGGAGCTGCGCCGTCCCCACGCCCACGAAGGAGCGGAGCGAATCGGAACGGGTCGCGGCGCCGGCCTGCAGCTTCGCGACCGAGATCTTGTGCTGCTCCTCGGCCCGGCGCAGGCTCGCCTGACGGACGTCGACCAGCTTCTTCGCCGACAGCGCGTCGAAGAACTGGTTGGTGGTGGTAAGGGCCTGGGTGAAGCTCGCGCTCCGGAGGCCCGCTTCGGCGGCGTCGCTGCTGGCCTTCGCCGCCTTGAGGTCGTTGGAGCGACGGAACCCGTCCCAGACCTCGAGCGTGGAGCTGATCCCCGCGTTCAGGTTGCCGATCGAGCCGGGGGGCTGGAGGTCGCCCTGGGTATTGGCGCGCGCAACTTCGTTGTAGGAGCTGGAACTGCTGCCGGTCGCCGTCAGGTTGGGGAGGAACGACCCCTTGGCCGTCTTCACCCGCATATCCGCGTTTCGCAGGGTGCCTTCGGCCGACACCACGGTGGGCTGCACCCGGTTCGCCCGTGCGATGGCGTCGCCAAGCGTGACGCTCTGCGTCTGGGCCCGGGCCGGGACGGCCGCCAGCAGGGCGGCCAAGGTCGCTCCCCCGAACGGGCTAATCCTGTTGCGCATTCTTCCGTTCACGCTGTTCCCGTTCCCTTCGCTCGATCATTTGCTGGTACATCGTCTGCTGCTCCGGCCTGAGCTGGGCCCGGATCTCGCCCCGCATGATCACCCGGACCGAGTCGAAGCGCGGACGCACCTCCTGCCACATCGAATCCATCTGCGGGCGGTGGCGGTCGAGCACGGACCGGATGCTGTCCTGCTGTTCCACGCTCAGCCTGAGCTCTTCGGTCAGACGCACCATGAACGCATCCCGGCCATGCCGGTGGGCGATGGGCCCGCCCCCGCGATGTTCCGCGGCGGAGACCGCGATCCCGCCGACCAGGGCCCCGAACGACATGGCGGCCACCAGCAGCCCTACCGCGCCGAGGCGCGAGCGGGGAATCATCGGCCCTCCAGAACGCTGGTCACGAGGATGTCGGCTTCGGCCTGGCCGGGCGCGATGTCCATGCGCGCGGGGGCGGAGGCGATGAGCTGGGCGCCGGGATCGGGGGTCGCGATCGGACGCAAGACGAACCAGAACAGCATCGCCGCGGCCAGCGTCGCGGCCACCCCCGCGGGTGCCCAGCGCGTCAGCACGTCCCACGGGGTCTCACGACCCGACGTGGTCACGGCATGCCGCATCCGGGCGAGAAAGAGCTCGGGGTCGGAACCGTCGAGCGCGTCACGGAGCCGGGCGCCCAGCTCGGGATCCTGATTGCTGTCGAACGACAATGGCTCTGTCATTCATCCTCCTTGAAATCACTCAGCGCACCGCGCAGGGCGCGGCGCGCATGAAACACGTACGACCGGACAGTTCCTTCCGGCACGCCCAGGATGCCGGCAATCTCGGCGTGACTGTACCCCTCGGCATCGAAGAGCACGACCGCGACACGCTGCCGCTCGGGCAGCTCGAGAAGCGCATCCTTGAGACGGTCGCGCACCAAGGCGCCTTCCGCGAGCCGGTCCGGCGGCACCCCACCGGAGACCACGGTCTCGGGCACCGCCACCGCCCGGCGAACCTTCCGCCGCCGCAGGAGGTCGAGCGATGCGTTCGCCACGATCCGCATGAGCCAGGGACGGAATGATCGCGCGGCATCGAACCGATCCAGCGCGCGCCATGCGGCAATCATTCCGTCCTGCACCGCGTCATCGGCGTCGTCGCCCGGACCCAGCACGGCCCGCGCGACCCGGCGCGCCGCCAGGCCGTAGCGGTCCACCAGCGCTCCGAACGCATCCCCGTCCCCGTCCAGTGACTGACGGACGAGGTCGGCGTCGGTTACGTCAGGATTACGCAGGTCTGCCCTCCCTCGTTGGAAGGTGGACCGGCGGACGGACGGGCAGCCGGGCGGTGATTGCATTCACGATTGTATTCAATACCCGAGGTTCGTTCGTACCTTGAA
>DATEOL010000009.1:0-2313 GCA_035274025.1 Gemmatimonadales bacterium
CCAAAAAGCGGCCAGACGTACCATTTTTACGCAGGACGCTGAAAATCAGATCACTAGGAGCTGGCACTAGCAGCTGGCAGCTGGCAGCTGGCAGCTGGCAGCTGGCAGCTGGCAGTTTGCAGCTAGTAGCTAGTAGCTAGCAGCTAGCAGCTAGCAGCCAGTAGCTAGCAGCTAATACCTTAAGGAGAACGATGCTCAGGTTAGGAATTGTCGGCCTCCCCAACGTCGGGAAGTCGACCCTCTTCAACGCCCTCACCAACGCCGGCGCGCTGGTCGCCAATTATCCCTTTGCGACCATCGACCCCAACACCGGTGTCGTCACCGTCCCCGACCCGCGTCTCGACAGGCTTTCGGCCCTGGTAAAGCCCCAGGCCACCCTCCCCGCGGCGATCGAGTTCCTCGACATCGCCGGCCTCGTGAAGGGTGCGAGCCAGGGCGAAGGTCTCGGCAACCAGTTCCTCGCCAACATCCGCGAGGTCGACGCCATCGTGCACGTGGTCCGATGTTTCGAGGACGACGACGTCCAGCACGTCATGGGCCCGGTCGACCCCGCGCGCGATCGTGAGGTCATCAACCTCGAGCTCGGCCTCGCGGACCTCGCCACCATCGAGAAGCGCCTCGACAAGACGGCGCGCACGGCACGCTCGGGTGACGCCCAGGCGAAGATCGAGCTGAGCCTCCTCGAGCCGCTCAAGGAAGTGCTCGGCGCGGGACAGCCCGCGCGCCGCGTCGTGCCCGGCGAGGACGGCCGATCGATCTACCGGAGCTTCAACCTCCTCACGTCGAAGCCGGTGCTCTACGCCGCGAACGTTCGCGAGGACGAGGTCTCGACCGGCAACGCCCATGTCGAGCAGCTCAAGGCCGCGGTGACCGCGGATGGGGAGACCGCCGAGGTCGTCACCTTCTCGGCCAAGGTGGAGATGGAGCTGGCCGAGCTCCCGGTCGATGAGCGGGGACCGTTTCTCGAGTCGCTCGGTATCAGCGAGAGCGGGCTCGACCGGCTGGCACATTCCGCGTACCATCTCCTCGGCCTGCAGAGCTACTTCACCGCGGGTGAGAAGGAGGTCCGCGCCTGGACCATCCACCGGGGTGACCGGGCACCGCAGGCCGCCGGCGTGATTCACTCCGATTTCGAGCGCGGGTTCATCCGGGCGGAAACCGTGGGGTACGAAGATTTCGTCAGGGTGGGAGGGTGGAAGCCGGCCCGGGAGCAGGGGCTGGTGCGATCGGAAGGAAAGGAATACGTCGTAAAGGATGGTGACGTGATGCTCTTCCGGTTCAACGTCTGATTCTGTCGCGAGTCACGAGTCGCGAGTCACGAGAGGGTCTATGCAACGATTCGCCGCTTTCGCAGCGCTCCTGTGCGTGACCTCCTCGCGGCTCGCAGCCCAGGCGGCGATCACCGGCGTCATCAAGGAAGATTCGAGCAAGGCGAAGGTGGCGGGGGTCGAGGTCATCATCCAGTCGCTCGACAAGAAGGCGACGACCGACACCGCCGGTCGCTTTACCCTGGCCGGCCTCGACCACGGCATTCATATCATCCTGGTCCGGGGCATCGGCTATCAGCCGATCCGGCTCCAGGCCTACCTCGTGACCAACGACACCCTCGAGGTGGAGCTCAGCATCAGGAAGTCGGTGGTGGAGCTGGCGCCGCTCGAGGTCACGGCGTCCGCGGTTCCGTCCGGCCTCCAGGAGTTCGAAGAACGCCGGAACTCCGCCATGGGCGAATTCATCGACTGGACCCGCCTCCGCAAGGAAGAGTTTCGCCGCACCAGCGACATGTTCCGCGGGATCCATGGCGTGCGCATCGGCTACGATCGCAACGGCCAGGCGTTTCTCACCAGCTCCCGCGGAAGCTGCCCGATGCAGATCGTGCTCGACGGGCTCGCCATCTACAAGTCCGGGCAGCCGGGCGGCCCACCGAGCATCGACCTCTGGAGCATCGCGAACCTCGACGCGATCGAGGTCTACCGGGGCCCGTCGACGACACCGATGCCGTACACCGGCAAGGGCGCGGGCTGCGGGACCGTGGTACTCTGGACCAGGCGACACTAGTCGCGAGTCACGAGTCGTGAGGGGACGCATGCGATCTATCCTCTTTTGCACTGGCTCTCTTGTTCTCGCCTCCCCGCTCGCGGGACAGGCAACCATAACGGGCACCATCCGCGAGGACTCGAGCAAGGCGGCAGTCGGGGGTATCGAAGTCGTGATTCCCTCTCTCGACCGGAAGACCGTCACCGATTCGGCAGGCCGGTTCACGATTACCAAGCTTGCCCACGGCATCCACTCGATCCTGGTCAGATCCATCGGGTA
>DATEOL010000010.1:0-6804 GCA_035274025.1 Gemmatimonadales bacterium
GCGACTCCGATCGGTCGTCGGCGACGTCGTCTACGGTGAGGATGGCGTGGACCTCGCCGCCGTCCTGGTGAACCGGCTCCGCGAGCGGAACCTGACCCTGAGCCTGGGGGAGTCGTGCACTGGAGGACTCGTGGGCGCGCGGGTCACCGCGATTCCAGGGAGCTCCGCGGTCTTTCGGGGCGGCGCCGTGTGCTATTCCAATGAGGCGAAGACCGAGGTGCTTGGTATTCCGGCGAACCTCATCACGTCGGTGGGCGCCGTGAGTCCGGAGGTCGCGCTCGCCCTGGCGCGGGGTGCACGCCAACGCTTCGGGACCGAGGCAGCGATCGGCGTCACCGGCATTGCTGGTCCCGACGGGGGCACTGATGACAAGCCGGTCGGAACGGTCTGCTTTGCCTGGCTCCTCGGCCATCAGGAGCAGGAGGCCCGTTACGTTTTTCCGGGCAACCGCGAGGAAGTCCGCGAACGGGCGGCCCAATTCGCCCTGCATCGACTGCTCCGAATGGCAGAGTCGGACTGAAAACCCGCCAAAATTGAGTATCTTTCCATGTTCTAGGTTGGAACGAACAGGGAGTTACAGTGAAGGATTCCGAATTGATACCCGAAGAAGGCCAGACCGAGGCTCCGGCCGATTCCGCTGCCGCTCCGGCCCTTCCAGTGGAGCCCGCGGACAGTGCCGTTGAGCGGCTCGAAGGCCTGTTGCGGGATGCCGAGGACAAGCGGCTCCGACTGGCCGCGGAGTACGACAATTTCAGGAAGCGGGTCGCGAAGGAGCGGATCGAGCTGACGGACCGGGCGCAGGCGGCCCTGGTCACCAAGCTCCTCGAGGTGATCGATGACCTCGATCGTCTCGTGACGCTGGACCTCGCCAGGACCGCGGCAGATTCGATCCACGAGGCGCTCGTGCTCGTGGACAGGAAGCTCAGGAAGGAGCTCGCCGCCGCGGGCCTCGAACGGATCGATCCGGTCGGCCAGCCGTTCAACCCGGCCGAACACGAAGCGGTCTCCGTGCTGCCTCCGCCCGAACCGGCGAAGGATCACACGGTGAGCGCGACATTCCAGGCCGGGTTCAAGTACAAGGGGAACCTGGTGCGCCCGGCCCGGGTCCAGGTCTACTCCGGCGAGGGCCACGCGTAAGGTGGCGACTGCGGACTACTACAAGGTCCTGGGCGTCAGCGAATCGGCCACGCCGGCGGACATCAAGAAGGCGTACCGGCGGCTGGCCAAGCAGTACCATCCCGACGCCAATCCCAACAACCCGCAGGCCGCGGAGAAATTCAAGCAGGTCTCCGAGGCCCACGCCGTGCTTTCCGATCCGGACAAGCGGAGGAAGTACGACACGATGCGGAAGCTGGGGGCCTTCGATCCCCGCAGCACGACGGGTCGCGGCGCGCCAACCGCCGGCGGTCCGGGCGGGCCGGACACCGGCGAGTTCGAGTTCGGTGATCTCGGCGGACTCGGCGACCTCTTCTCATCGATCTTCGGCCGCGGCCGGCGGGATGCCAACCGCGGCGACTCGATCGAGGTCATGCTCGGCGTCGACTTCCGCACCGCGGTGCTGGGTGGCAAGGTCCCGATCGAAGTGCCGATCACCGATACCTGCGCCACCTGCGGCGGAAACGGTGCGGCTCCGGGCGCCACGATCACGACCTGCCCCGAGTGCAAGGGACGGGGGACGGTCTCGTTCGGCCAGGGAGGATTCGCGGTCAATCGTCCCTGTCCGATGTGCCGCGGCCGCGGAAAGATCCCGTCGGCCAAGTGTGAGACGTGTGGTGGCGCGGGCCAGGTTCGCACCGCGCGCAAATTGATGCTCACGGTCCCGCCAGGCAGCGACACCGGCACCAAGATCAGGCTCAAGGCCCAGGGGGAACCGGGGCGGGACGGCGCTCCTCCCGGCGACCTCCTCGTCACGCTGCAGGTGGAGGCCGATCGTTTCTTCACCCGAAACGGTCTCGACCTCGAGTGCGAAGTTCCGATCAACCTGGCGCAGGCGCTGCTCGGGACACAGATCCGGGTGCGCACCGTCGACGGCAAGAAGATCCTGCTCAAGATCGCGCCGGGAACCCAGCCCGGACGCAAGCTTCGCATCAAGGCACAGGGTGTCGAAAAAGCCGGGCGCCGCGGCGATCAGATCGTCACGATTCGAGTCGATCTTCCCGAGAAACTCACGCCGGAGCAGGAAGCCCTGGCGAAGCAGCTCGCCGACTCAGCCGGACTCAAGTACTAACCAGGAGCACAGCGCATAGAGTACAGGGCACAGAAAAACACCGAGCTCCTGTGCTCCGTGCGTGTGCTCCGTGCTCCTGTTTTATCGGGGAATGGGGAAGCTGCCGGTTTCCAGGCGGATTCCGGTTTCGCGGCTCTTGTCGAGGAACGCCTTGTGGGAGCCGTTGTCCGGCGTGTCAGCGGGTGAGCGCTGGGTGTACGTGCCGTCAGGGCCGAGGTCCCAGGCCTGGCGGTTATCGCGCAGCATCGTCTCCAGGATCCCCCAGATCGTCTCCCGCTGCTCGGCGTCACGGATGGGCACCGCCACCTCGATCCGCCGGTCGAAATTCCGCTGCATCCAGTCCGCCGACCCGATGTAGACCTCGTTCTGCCCCCCGTTCCGGAAGCAGTAGGCTCGCGAGTGCTCGAGGAAGCGGCCGAGGATGCTGATGACGCGGATGTGCTCGCTTGCGCCCGGGACGCCTGGCTTGAGGCAGCAGATACCACGCACGATCAGGTCGATCTCGACCCCCGCCGCCGAGGCTTCATAGAGCGCGTGGATCACTTCGGGATCGACCAGCGCATTCATCTTGGCGAGGATCCACGCCGGCCGGCCAGCGCGCGCGTGATCGGCCTCGCGGCGGATCTTGTCGAGGACCCACTGCCGCAGGTGGCTTGGAGCTACCACGACCTTGCGGAAACGTTCGGGATAGGCAAAACCCGTCAGGACGTTGAAGAGATCGGAAAGGTCCGCGCCCAGCGCCGGATCCGCGGAGAAGAGCCCGAAGTCGGTGTAGAGTCGGGCCGTCCGCGCCGCGTAGTTGCCGGTTCCCACGTGGACGTAGCGATGGATCGACTGGCCCTCGCGCCGCACCACGAGGATCACCTTGGCGTGGGTCTTGAGGCCGGCGACCCCGTAGCTCACGTGCACGCCCACGTCCTCCAGCCGCTTCGCCCACCGAATGTTGCTTTCCTCGTCGAATCGCGCCCGCAGCTCGATCAGCACGGCGACCTGCTTGCCACGCTCGGCGGCCTGCTGGAGCAGCCGCGCGATCGTGGAGTCGGCTCCAATGCGATAGAGGGTGAGCTTGATCGCGAGGACGTCGGGATCATCGGTGGCGGCCTGGATGAAGCGCTCGACGGAGCTGGTGAAGCTCTCGTAGGGGTGGTGGACCAGCACGTCTCCGTCGCGGATGACGTCGAAGATGTTGCGCGCCGAGGCAAGCCGCTGTGGCGTCACCGGCGCGAAGGAGGGATCCTTGAGCTCGGGAAAGTCGAGCGAGGCGATCGCGCCGAGCTCACTGGCGTCGAGCGGGCCCGCGACCTCGTAGACATCCTCGATCGTGAGCGAGACCCCTTCGGACTCCTGGTCGGCGTTGAACTCCTCGACCAGCAGGCTTCGCAGGGATTCGGGCATCGAGGGATGCACCTCGATCCGTACCACCTCGGCGAAGCGGCGATTCCGGACTTCTTCCTGGATCAGGCTGAGCAGGTCTTCGGCGTCGTCATCCTGGTCGATCTCGAGGTCGGTGTTGCGCGTGATGCGGAAGACGTACCGCCCCAGGATCTCGACGCCCGGGAAGAGGGACTCGAGGTGCATCCCGATCACGACCTCGAGCAGCACGAAGCGGTTGCTGCCTGGCAACGGGACCCACCGCGGAAGGATCTTCGGCACCTTGACCCGGGCGAAGCGCTCGTCGCCCATGTCGTCCCGCAGCACGACCGCGAGCGAGATGCTGAGGTTGCTGATGTAGGGGAACGGGTGCGCCGGGTCGACGGCAAGCGGGGTCAGCACCGGAAAGACGTTCGCCTCGTAGTACGCGCCGAGGTGAGTCCTGTCTTCCGGCGTCAACCGCTCCTCAGTCATTATCAGCTCGATCCCGTACGATGCGAGCGCCGGAATCACATCGTTCAGGAGGCAGCGGCAGTGCTCGTTCTGGAGGGACCGGACGGTCGCGATGATCGAGCGGAGCTGCTCCTCCGGGGTCATGCCATCCGGGGTGCGCTCGCTCAGCCGGACGGCCACCTGCTCCTTGAGGCCGGCGACGCGGACCTGGAAGAACTCGTCGAGGTTGGACGCGAAGATCCCGAGGAACTTCACCCGTTCGAGGAGTGGGGTGCGCTGGTCGATCGCCTCGTGCAGGACTCGGCGATTGAACTCCAGCCAGGACAGCTCGCGATTGATGTACAGCGAAGGGTGCCGCAGGTCTATATCAGGTCCCGCGGCAATTGCGTCGGTCATACCGGAAGCTACTCGCTGCTGGCTGCCAGCTCCTAGCTTTGGTGTTTCGGTGTTTGTTCGGCAGCGATAACGCCGCCGCCGATGACCTGTTCACCGTCATAGAGCACACCGGACTGGCCGGGTGTGATCGCCCGGGCGGGCGATTCGAGGCTCAGGGCCAATCGACCATTCTTTTCGGTGACCCGGGCCGGAATGGCCTTGGAGCGATACCTGACCTGGACCGAGCAGGTGGCGCCCTCGGTCAGCGGTTCGGCCAGCCAGTTGACCTCTTCCAGCACGAGGCGGCGTCCCTCCAGGTCCTTCGCCGTACCCACGACAACCTCACGTCGGGCGGGACGGATCTGGACGACGTACAGCGGTTCGGCGCTGCCACCGGGAAGTCCGCGGCGCTGCCCGACCGTGTATCGCGCGAATCCCTGGTGCTCGCCGATGACCTTGCCCGAGGTCGTCACGAGCGGACCGGGAGCGAGGGCAGGCGCGTCCGCGGGAAGCCGTGCCTCCAGGACGCCCACGTAGTCGCCGTCGGGGACGAAGCAGATCTCGACCGACTCTTTCTTGTCGGCGGTCACGAGCCCGAGGTCGCGCGCGATCCGGCGGGTCTCCTCCTTGGTGCTCGCCCCCACCGGCGTGAGCATCCTCGCGACCACGGCGCGATCGATTCCCCAGAGGAAATAGCTCTGGTCCTTGGCGGGGTCGGCCCCCCGGAAGAGTGATCCCTCGCGCGCAATGGCGTAGTGCCCGGTCGCGATGGCGTCGCAGCCGAGCGCGTCGGCGTGGGCTAGGAGGTCACGGAACTTGGTGAAGGAGTTGCACCGGACGCAGGGAATCGGGGTGCGTCCGCTGGCGTACTCGTCGACGAAGTTCCGGATCACCGAATCGCCAAAGCGATCCTCGAGATTCAGGACGTAGTGCGGGATCCCGATCCGGTGGGCAACGAGCTGGGCATCGACGATCGAATCGAGGGAGCAGCAGGGACGGTCGGGGACATCGTCACCGTAGCAGAAGAGCTTCATCGTGGCGCCGATGACCTCGTGCCCTTCCCGCACCAGCAGGGCGGCCGCGACAGAGCTGTCGACGCCGCCGGACATCGCGACCAGGACCTTCTTAGGCACGGCCGAGCACCGCGGCGAGCTGGCGGACCTTCGATACGATGCCGGGGAAGGCGGCGGCCACGTGTTCGATGTCTTCGGCCGTCGTTTCGTGCCCGAGGCTGAACCGCACCGTGCCCAGGGCCAGCTCTCGCGAGACGCCCATGGCGGTCAGCACGTGGGACGGCTCGACCGCGCCGGTCGAGCAGGCCGAGCCGCCCGAGGCACAGATGCCGGCGAGGTCGAGGTGCATCAGCAGGGCTTCACTGTCGGTGCCAGGGACGGAGATCGAGAGCACATGGGGCGCGCGCGGTGCGCCGGCGCAGTGCACGACGACATCCGCCACCGCCGCGGCGATGCGCGCGGCGAGCTGGTCGCGCAAGACCGCGAGGCGCTCGGCTTCGGTGGAGACCTCACGGGCCGCGATGAGCGCGGCACGTCCGAGGGCCACCGCCCCCGCGACGTTCTCGGTGCCGGGACGAATCCCATACTGCTGGCCGCCCCCATGGATGATCGCGTCCACCACGCCGCGCGCGCGGACCACCAGGGCGCCGATGCCCTTCGGGGCACCGATCTTGTGGCCGCTCAGGGTGAGCAGGGAAAGCGGAAGCGACTGCAGCGCGATGGGGAACTTGCCGAATGCCTGGACGGCGTCGGTGTGGAACGGCACACCGGCCTCGCGACATCGCGTCGCGATCTCGGGGACTGGCTGCACCACGCCGACTTCGTTGTTGACCCACATCACCGACACCACGGACGGATTCCGCGACAGCGCCTCGTCGAGGGTGTCGAGTGACAGTCTTCCGTCGGGCCCGACAGGGAGCACTTCCTCGCTACCGCCGAGGTGCACCACCTGGTGGGAGGCCGCGAGGATCGCCTTGTGCTCGATGGCGGTGACGACTGCCCGCATCGGCCGGCCCTTATCGCGTGCGGCGAGCGAGGCACCGATGATCGCCAGGTTGTCGGCTTCGGTTCCGCCCGAGGTGAAAATGACCTGGTTGGGCTCGGCCCCGACCGCCTCCGCGACCTCGCGCCGGGCCTGGTCGAGACCGGCCCGCGCGGCACGTCCCAGCCGGTGGGCACTGGACGGATTCCCCCAGCTTTCCCGCAGGAAGGGGAGCATGGCCTCGAGAACCTCGGCACGAACCGGGGTCGTAGCGGCGTGGTCGAGATAGACCGGATTCATCGACCCAAATCTAACGTCGGGCGGTTGGGACGGACGGCTGGGGCGGGGCGGTTGGGGCGGTTAGGGGCGGTTAGGGCGGTTAG
>DATEOL010000011.1:0-7905 GCA_035274025.1 Gemmatimonadales bacterium
ATCGTCTCAATAGTAACAAGACACCCCGACGAACAGGCCAGGGTGGGCGAGGAGACGATGAGACGATGAGACGAGGCGACGAGGAGACGATGAGACGAAGAGACGAAGAGACGATGAGACGAAGAGACGATGAGACGATGAGACGATGAGACGATGCCTACGTTCGCGAAGCCAGCGCAAACGAGAGTGCCTCGAGCTCCAAGGCCAGATTCACGTTCTTGAGCGCCACGGCATCCGGCACATGCAGCGGCGCCGGCGCGAAATTGAGGACCGCGCGCACACCACCGGTCACCAGCCGGTCGGCGACAACCTGGGCCTGGTCGCCCGGGACGACGATGATGCCGATGTCGGGCGATTCCTTCACGAGCGCCTCGTCGAGCTCGGTAACGTCCCGCACGACGAGACCATCATAGGTGCGACCGATCTTCGAGGGATCGCTGTCGAAGAGGGCCACGATGTCGAAGCCGCGGGCGCGGAAGCCGCGGTACTGGACCAGCGCGCTGCCGATCTTGCCCGCGCCGACGACCACGACGCGATAGCGGCGGTCGAGCCCCAGGATCCGGCGGAGCCGGTCGGACAGCTCGGCGACGGGATACCCGAGGCCCCGCTTGCCGAAGGAGCCGAAAAAGGAGAGGTCCTTCCGGACCTGCGCCGAGGTGGTCCCCCCGCGAGTGGCGAGCGCTTCCGAAGACACGGTGGCCTGCCCCTCGGTTTCGAATTCCTCGAGGTACCGGAGGTAGAGGGACAACCTTCGGACAGTTGAATCGGCGATCTTGCGCATGCAGTGGTTGTGAAAACTTTCACAAACCTAGCGGCTCATCCATCCTCCGTCAACGAGTTCGCGGAAAAGCGCGACGAATTGGGCGGGCGCCAGCACCTCGGGGCGCGCAGTCGGCTCGGCGCTGAGTTTGGTGATCACCGCCGAGACGCGGTCGGGAGGCCAGTGGGTTAATTCGCGCAGTCCCCGGATCAGTTGCTTGCGCCGGAATCCGAACAGCCCGGTCACGAACCGCCGAAATTCAGCGACCTCGTGGTCCGGAATGGGGCGCGTGGCGCGGGGTGCGAGGCGCACGACCGCGGAGTCCACCTTCGGCGGTGGGTTGAAGGCGCCAGCGGGAACCTTGAACAGCCGTTCTGCCGTAGCGACGGTCTGGATGCCAACCGTCAACGCGCCGTATGCACTCGACCCGGGGCTCGCGGTGATGCGGTCCGCGACTTCCTTCTGGACCAGGAAAACGATTCGGTCGGGTCGCGGCGGAATGAGGGCCTTGTCGAGCAGTGGCGACGTGATGTTGTAGGGAATGTTGCCGGTGAGGAGAAACGGTTCCCGGCCCATTACGTCGTGCCAGTCGAGCTCCAGCGCATCGCCTTCGACCACCTCGACCATGGGAAACTTTTCCCGCACCCTCGGAGCAAGGTCACGATCGACTTCGATCGCGGTGACCTTCGCTCCCGAGGCAACGAGCGCGGACGTGAGCGCACCCTGCCCCGGGCCGATTTCGAGAACCGGCTGGCCCGGTACCGGGTGCAATGCCTCGACGATCCGCGAGAGGATCCGCGGGTTGGTGAGAAAGTGCTGTCCGAATCGCTTCCGCGCGCGATGAGACACGCGAGTAAGCTGGCAGGACTACTTCTTCTTCCCGAACCCGAAGCCGACGGTCAGCGCGATCCAGTCGCCGTCCCCAAACAGGCCCTTGTATCGGACGCCCGTCTGGAGCCTCCAGATCTTGACGCCGACGATCGGCACCAGGTCGAAATCCTCGATGTCAGTCCAGTAGCCGACCAGCCCGGCGACGTTGATGGGCCCCACCGCGACCTTGGCTCCGCCGCCAAAATGCCAGGGATTGAGGTCGGTGCCATAGTCGGTCCCCGGGGGAAGGCCCTCGACGCCTTCGATCCCGAAGTGGTCGTACCCGACCTCGCCGAAGAGGGCGAAGGCTCCCTGGCCCCTGGTGAACTGAAGGCCGAGACCCCAGCCGGTGCTGGCCGCGTCCCCCGTGTCCGAGGTCGGAAAGTTGAGCGCACCGAAGACCCGGAATGACCGCGCACCCTTGGCCTGATCTTCCTTTTCGGCCGTGTCCTGCGTCTGGGCGTGGAGGGGAGCGGCCGCGAGGGCAGCCATCAGGGGGAGGAGCAGTGCGGCACGCTTCATGAGAACCTCTGGGTTATGGGCCCGACGAAAGCCGCCGCCGGATGCGGACCGGACCGAAGCCCCGGTACGACATCGAAGATCAAGATGTGATAAGAATGCGAGAACCTGCAAGAGCGGGGCGGCGGCCGTCACCTGCCTCGCCACCGAACCCGGCCAACGGCTCACCCTCACGGCTTACGGCTCACGGCTTACGGCTCACCGCTCACGGCTTTTCTCAGTAGCGGAGAACCAGGATGGTCCGGTCGTCGGCAGGGTGGGCGGAGTGGGAGTCGGACTCGATCATGACGGCCGCGACGATGTCCTCGAGCGCCTCTTCGCGAAGCCCGCTGGCAAGCTCGAGGATCCGCGGCTCGCCGAACCGCTCCCCCTTCGCGTTCGCCGCGTCGGCGAGTCCGTCGGTGAACAGGCAGAGCAGGTCGTTCTGCACGTCCCAGGGCACCGTCGTCTGCGCGATCGGTCCCCAGGTGCCGAGACCGAGCGGCATGGCCGTGGCCTCGAGCCGGACGGCGGTGCCGTCCGCCGCGACGCGGAACGCGTGCGGGTGGCCGGAGTTCGCGTAGGTCAGCGTTCCCGCCGCCTTGTCGAGCACGCCGTAGAACGCCGTGGCGAACATCTCGGTCTCGGAGAGCTTGGTGAGCAGGCTCTCGCGCAGGCGATGCAGCGTCTCGGCGGGACCGACTGCCGAGGCGGTGTGAATGCCCGCGGCCGACAGCACCAGCGCCATCATCAGCGCCGCCGACATGCCGTGGGACGAGACGTCGCCGAGCATGACGCCGAGACGCCCGTCGGGGAGCCGGAGGAAGGTGTAGAAGTCACCTCCGACCGAGGCGACCGGCTCGCAGCGCACCGCGACGCGGGCCGCGCCCTTGAGCACCGAGGGTTCGGGCATCAGGCGGAGCTGCAGGTCGTGCGCGAGCGCCAGCTCGTCCTCCAGCCGCTGCTGCTCGCGCTCCCGCGCGGCGAGCCGCGCATTCTCGATCGCGGCGCCGATCTGGTTGGCGACGGCGGTCACCAGCTTCCGATCCCGCGGGGTGAAGCGGTCGGAGTCGAGCGAGTCGGTGAGGTTGATGACGCCGATGCAGCGCGCCGGCGCGCCCGGGGCCGCGTAGTTGATCGGCACGCTCAGGAACGCGTTGCCGCGATACCCCGGATGCCGGGTCGACCGCCGCCCCGCTGGCGGCGCCGCCTCGCCCGCAACGACCCGTTGGTCGCGGAAGACGCGCGCGGCGATCGAGAGGGGGTCGTCGGGCGACAGCGCGGGCGCCTGGGTCTTGTCGAATCCTTGCGAAGCCACCACGCGAAGCAGGTTGGCCTGGTCGTCGTAGACCATGATCGACGCCCGGCGCGCCCCCACCACGCGGGCGACCTGGCGCAGGATCGTGCGGGCGGCTTCCTCCAGTCGCACCGTCTGCCCCAGGATCTCGCTGATCGCGTAGAGCAGGTCGATCTCGGCGTAGCGGACGGTCAGCTCTTCCCAGAGCCGGGTCGCGTCGCGCTCGGTCGAGAGCATGCGCTCGAGCAGCGGGGCCGCGAGCGCCGCGCGAGGCGTTCCGGTGGGACGGGTGCCTTCGCCGTGAATCTCGAGCCAGAGTCCTTCGTTCTCGGGGACCGGCACGAACCAGCTGGGACCGACCGGCGTGGGGATCTGCCCTTCACCGGTCGGACGCTCGGGAACCCAGCCGGGATCGTCGCCGCAGGCGAGGCGCATGGACCCGTTCTCCGTCTGCCAGAGACGGAGCCGCGACCGCGTAATGGTGCCGACCAGTTCGAGGACCGGAGTCAGCCGCCTTACGACCGCGGCAGGGTCATCCAAATGGTGTTCCCCTTCTCGTTGAACTCGACGTGTTCTGCCAGATGGCGGATGATGAACAGTCCCCTGCCGCATGGGCTCTCCAGCAGAGCGGGATCCCGGGGATCAGGCACGATGGAGGGATTGAACCCGGATCCCTCGTCTTGAACCCGCAGCCGTATGTGATCGACGTGCAGCTCCGCGTGGATATGCACCACCTTCAGTCGATCGGAGCCGTTCCCGAACTGGATGGCGTTGGCGAGCGCCTCGGCGAGGGAGACGCGGAGCCGGAAGAGGGAATGCCTGCTCGCATTGATTCCGGCGAAACAGTGGTGGGCGAACAGCTCGACCGCGGGGTCGACCAGGGAGACGTCGCTCGGCAGCCTCAGGGCGAAGGCCAGCTCGACCCCGTCCGTGGGGCGGCCAGGGAGCCGCTGGAGGGCAAGCGCGCCCGGATCACCCATCGCCCCGACTCAGAACCCTTGAAGAGCTTCCTCGATACCAGGATAGATCGCGAACAGGGTATCGAGCTTGGTGAGCTCGAAGAGGGAGCGGAGGTCGTCATTCAGACCGGCGAGCCGGATCTGTCCCCCTGCTTCGCGCACCCGCTTGGCGATGGTGACCAGCGCCCCGAGTCCCGACGAATCGATGTACCCGGTCGGCGAGCAGTCGAGCAGGAACTTGCGCGCGCCGGCGTCGAGGCCCGCCTGCACCGTCGCCTTGAGCTCCTGGCGATTGCCGACCGTGAGCTGGCCGTCGACTCGGACGACCGAAACCTCGCCCCGCGCTGTTGTAGTGAGACCCATTCTTTAGGCTCCATGAGGTAGCTGCCAGCTACCAGCTGCTAGCAGCTAGTAGCTAGAAGCTGGTAGCTCCCTGCAGCGCGACCATCGCGGTGACGTCAACAATATCATCTGCCGTGGCCCCTCGCGACAAATCCGACATCGGACGGGCAAGACCCTGGAAGAGCGGCCCGATCGCGGCGGCGCCCGCGAGGCGCTGCACCAGCTTGTAGGCGATGTTCCCCGCATCGAGGTCGGGAAACACCAGCACATTCGCCTTCCCTGCCACTGGAGAATCAGGCGATTTCCGTGCCGAGATTTCGGGAACCAGCGCGGCGTCGCCCTGCAGCTCGCCGTCGGCGATGATGTCCGGGGCGAGCTCGCGGAACTTCGCGATCGCCTCGGTGACCTGCTCCACCATGGGCCCGCCGGCGCTTCCCCGCGTGCTGTAGCTGAGGAAGGCCACGCGTGGCTCGTCCCCGACCAGGCGGGTGCGGTCCCTCGCGGCGGCCAGGGCGATTCGCGCGAGCTGGTCCGGGTCGGGGGCGGCGTTCACCGCGCAATCGGTGAACGTCAGCACGCGCTGGTCTGGAAGCACCATGTAGAAGGCAGAGCTCAACAGCTTCGTGTCCGGATGGGTGCCCACGGCCCAGAGCGCGGCGCGGATGACATCCACTGTGGTGAGTACCGCCCCGCCCACGGCGGCATCGGCTTCGCCGAGCGCCACCAGTCCCGCGGCGAAGAGCATCGGCTGCGAGGCGAGATCGAGGGCATGAATGGCGTCGTGGACTTGTTCCGGTCTCCGTTGCCTCAGGAGATCCGCAACAGCCGTGAGACGTGAGTCGTGAGAGGGGTCGATTCCGCCCTCACCCAGCAGGATCCCCTTCGCGATGCCACGCTGCTCGATTTCCTTCGCCGCAGCGCGAACCCGCGGATCGTCGCCCTCGACCAGCACGACTCGCGCGTTCACTCGTCTCGCGCGCTCGTGCAGGCTGGCCCGGAAGCTCACTTCGCGAAGCGCTTCCGCAGCGCGGCGGCGACGGCAGGATGCACCAGCTCGCCGAGCTCTCCTCCATACTGGGCGACTTCGCGCACCAGACTCGAGCTCAGGAAGGTGAGGTTGGTCGCCGGGGCCAGGAAGACGGTCTCGAGGCCCGGGCTCTGGTGCCGGTTCATGAGCGCCATCTGCATCTCGTACTCGAAGTCGCCGGCGGCACGGAGCCCCCGCAGGATGATCCCGGCACCCGAGCGCCTGGCATAGTCGACCAGGAGTCCCTGGAACGACGTGATCTCGATCCGCGGCTCCGGCCCGGTCACCGCGCGCAGGAGTGCGAGGCGCTCATCGAGGGGGAAGAGCGGCTGTTTGGCGGGATTCACGGCGATCGCGACGATCACGCGGTCGACGAGGCCGAGCGCCCGGCGGATCAGGTCTTCATGACCCTGCGTGGGAGGATCAAAGGATCCCGGAAAGATCGCGATGCGCGTCATGGGGCGTGGCAGAAGGTGATGGCCGTGTCGCCGTAGATCCGGGTGTCGCCGTCGAGCTGGATCCTGCTGCTGTGCTCCACGGCAAGGATGGAGGCGAACGGCAAGTGGCGGAAGGTCTCCACCAGCCGCGTCGCGTGATCCTCCGCGTAGGGCGGATCGGCGAAGGCGATGTCGAAAGCGCCGGCGCCGAGGTCGGCCACGAACCGCATCGCGTCGCCCTTCACGATCCGGGCGCGGTCGCCGACACCGAGCAGCTCGATGTTGCTCCGGATCAGGTCGAGGGCCGCGGGGCCCCGCTCGACGAACACCGCGGATGCCGCGCCCCGCGAGAGGGCCTCGAGGCCCAGGGCGCCGGACCCGGCAAACAGGTCGAGGACGACCGCGCTCTCGATGTAGGGGGTGAGGATGCTCATCCACGCCTCGCGCACCCGGTCGGCAGTGGGACGCGTCGCGGATCCTCTCGGAACCGAAATGCGTCTTCCTCCGAATTCTCCCGCAATGATGCGAGTCACGACCCGTCTGACCGTCCGACCGTCTGACCGTCTGCCGGAGTGAGCGCGACCAGCCTGGCCTGCAGCACGCTTCTGCCACCGAATTCATTTCTCTCGATGCGAATCGCGGCGTCCACCGGATCATCACACAGCCACGGCACCCGGTCGGCCCACTGGAATCCGATCGTCTCGATCCGGTGCTCTCCATGTCTCAGCAGGCCCTTGAGGTGGCCGGAGCCGACCACCTGTCGCGACGCGAACCTGACGTGCCGCACGCCGAAGACCGGTCCCGGGTTTCCCATGCCGGTGGGCTCGAGGTGGCGGCAGAGCCGCTCGAGGTCATCGGTGACCTCGGAGAGCGGGAGCTCCAGGTCCACCCGTTGTTCCGGGCCGAGCGTGGTCGGATCGAGCCGGGCGCGCGCGACGGCGCCGAAGCGCTCGCGGAACTCGTCCAGCCGGTCGCGCTTCACCGTGAGTCCCGCGGCCATGCGGTGGCCGCCGAAGCGGTCGAGCAGGTCGGCGCATTCGACCAGCGCGTCGTGCAGGTTGAAGCTCGCGATGCTCCGCCCCGAGCCCTTGCCGATCTCGCCGTCGAACCCGATCAGGAACGTCGGGCGTCCGTAGCGCTCCACCACCCGCGAGGCGACGATGCCCACGACCCCGGGATGCCATCCTTCGGCGGCGAGCACGAACGCGGCGTCGCGGGTCAGGTCGAAGTTCTGCTCCACCAGCTCGAGCGCGTCATCGAGAATCCGCTGGTCGATCGCCTGCCGCTCCGCATTGTACGCCTCGAGCTTTTCTGCCAGCTGCATCGCCTCCGCGGGATCATCGGTCATCAGCAACCGGAGTCCCTCGGATGCGTCACCCACGCGGCCCGCGGCGTTGAGCCGGGGCGCGAGGATGAAGGCGACCTGGGACGCGCGCACCCGCCGGTGCTCGAGGCCCGCCGTGCGAAGCAGCGCGCGGAGCCCGGGCCACCGGGAATGCTCGAGGAGCCGGAGACCGTGACGCACGATGACGCGATTCTCGCCCACCAGCGGCACCACGTCCGCGATCGTGGCGATCGCCGCGAGGTCGAGCAGGTGGAGCGGCAACGTCTCGGGCATCCCGAGGGCCGGTACCAGCGCCTGCACCAGCTTGAACGCGATGCCGGTACCGCAGAGCATGCCCAGTCCGGATTCGTCGTGGACCTGCTGGGCATCC
>DATEOL010000012.1:0-5673 GCA_035274025.1 Gemmatimonadales bacterium
GACGACCCCAAGACCCGCTCCGAATTCCTGAGGCTGATTTACGGATCGCCACCCGCGTGAGCGTGCTCGCCGGGAAAGTCGCGGTCGTCACCGGTGCCTCGCGCGGGATCGGGGCGGCGGTGGCCTCGAGGTTCAGCGCGGAGGGCGCGATCGTCATCCGGCTCGCGCGGAGCCTCACCCCCGGACGCACGGCAGCGACCCTCGACCTGCCCTCCGACCTCACCAGGGAGGCCGACGTCGAGCGCGCCGCGGCGGAGGTGCTGGCCACATTCGGCCCGCCGGACCTGCTGGTGAGCAACGCGGGTGCCTTCATGCTCGCGCCACTCGCTTCGACTCCCGTTGCCGAGTTCGAGCGTCAGTGGGCGGTCAATGCGCGGGCTCCGTTCCTCGTCGCGCGCGCATTCCTGCCGGCGATGCGCGAGGCGGGCCGGGGGCGGCACATCGCCGTCGGGAGCGTCTCCGACTATCGCGGCTTCCCCGAGAACGCCGCCTACGCGTCCTCCAAGTTCGCGCTGCGGGGCCTGCACGAAGTGTTGCGCGAGGAGTTCCGCGACTCCGGGATCAGGTTCACCCTGATCTCGCCGGGACCTACCGACACCGCGGCGTGGGACGCGGTGAACCCCGACGAGCGTCCCGGCTTCATTCCCCGGCGGGGCATGCTTCGCCCCGACGACGTCGCGGACGCGGTGCATTATGTCGCCACCAGCGCGCCGCGCATCGACATCGACTGGATCCGGCTCGGCCCCGCCTGATGTTCATCGAGCTGACCGACCATTTGCGGTGCCCGGCCGATCACGACGAAGCGTTTCTCGTTCTCCTGCCCGATCAGGTCGAACATCGCGACGTGAAGCGTGGACGGCTGGGCTGTCCCATCTGTGGCTGGGAGACCGCCTTCACTGACGGTGTGGTCGACTTCGGAGGAGGAGTCCCGGCCACCACGCCGACCGCGCTCACCGTCGATGCGATACGCACGTTCCTTGGGCTGACAGGGCCGGGGGGTTTTGCCGCCATGATCGGAGGTCCCGCCTCATTGTCCCACGAGCTTGGCGAGGCGGTCCGTGGCGTGTCGTGGGTCCTGGTCAATCCACCGCCGGGTACCCGGGCTGAGCTTCCGTCAAGCGTCGTGACGGCGGGACGATTGCCGCTCAAGGCCGCATCGATGCGGGGAATCGTGGTGGGAAAGGACTATGCGGGCGACGCGACGTGGATCGGCGACGCGATCGGCTCCGTCCTGCCGGGCCTTCGCTTTGTCATCGAAGGTCCCGTGATGGAAGCCCCGGATGTCGAGGTGTTGGGAGAAACCGAAGGGATGTGGGTCGGCAGGCGTTCGCCAGACCGCTAGCTCGCCAGATCGCTAGCTCGCCAGATCGCTAGCTCGCCAGCTCGCCAGATGGCTGTTCCCCGTAGAGCTCCTCGATCTCCTTCCGGTATTTCTGCTCGACGACTTTCCGCTTGACCGACATCTTCGGCGTCAGCTCGCCGGTCTCGATCGAAAAATCCCTCGGCAGGACCAGGAACTTCTTCGGCACCTCGAACTGCGCGAGGTCGCGCAGGTGCTTCTTCGCCTCCTGCTCCATCTTGGCCTGCACCGCCGGCAGCGCGACCAGCGCCGCGTCGTCCCCAAAGCCGAGCCCTTCGGCCTTTGCCCAGGCCCGCAGCTTCTCGAAGTTCGGCACCAGCAGGAGGATGGGGAACTTCCGCTTGTCGCCCAGCATCACCGCGGTCGCGATGAACGGGTTGGTCTTGAGCCGGCCCTCGATCGGTTGCGGCGCGATGTTCTTGCCACCGGCCGTTACGATCAGGTCCTTCTTCCGGTCGGTGATGTAGAGGAATCCGTCCGCGTCGAGCTTGCCGACGTCACCGGTCTTGAACCAGCCATCGGGCGTAATCGCCTCCGCCGTCGCGTCGGGGCGGTTGAAGTACCCCTTCATGATGTTGGGACCCCGGGCCAGGATCTCCCCGTCGGCCGCGATCAGGACTTCGACGTCCTTCAACGGCCGTCCGACCGAGCCCAGCCGGAGCGCGCTGAAGGTGTTGACCGCGATGACCGGTGAGGTCTCGGTGAGGCCGTAGCCCTCGAGGATCGGCATGCCCGCCGCGTAGAAGAATCGCGCCAGCTCCGGGTTGAGTGGTGCCCCTCCCGAGACCGAGCAGCGCAGCCTGCCCCCGGTGCGGCGACGCAGCTTGGTGAACACCAGCTGGTCGGCGATCCAGTAGCGCAGCTTGAGACCCGCCGGGACGACCTTGCCCCCGAGGGTGAGGTCGGCCCACTCTAATGCGGTACGCCGGGCCCACTCGAAGACGCGAACCTTGATGCCACCGCTCTCCTTCACCAGGTCGAGGAGTTTCTCGTGAATCTTCTCGTACAGCCTGGGGACGGCGGTGAGGACCGTCGGGCTCCGCTCGATGAGGTCGGTCGCGACCGCATCCACGCTCCGGCAGTAGTTGATCAGCGCGCCGGCGTGGAGCATCACGTAGTGACCCGCCAGCCGCTCGAAGATGTGCGAGAGCGGCAGGAACGAGAGGCACTCGTCGTTCTCGTTGACGCCCAGCGCCTTCACCGATTCCACCGCGTTGCTGGTCAGGTTCCGGTGCGTGAGCATCACGCCCTTGGGGTCGCCGGTGGTCCCTGACGTATAGATGATCGTCGCGACGTCGTCCGGCTGGGCCTGGGCCGCGTCGGTTCCCCAGGTCGGAAACTCCGCCGTCTCCGCCCGGCCAAGATGCATGAGCTTCCGTACCGGCATGACGTCCTCCCCATCGACTCCGTCGTCGAAGACGATGATGTGACGGAGGTCGGGAAGATTGGCCCGGATGGAGCGGATTTTCTCCAGCTGCGTCGCGGTCGACACGCAGAGGATGGACACCCCGGCGTCGCGCAGCATGAACTCGACCTGGCCGGCCGGCAGCGTGGGGTAGATCGGCACATCGATGCACCGCGCCGTGAGGGCGGCGAAGTCGGCGTAGGCCCACTCGGGGCGGTTCTCCGAAAGGATCCCGATGCGATCGCCGGGCTGGGCGTCGAGCTCGAGGAATCCCAGGCTCAGCGCGAAAACGCAGTCGGCCATCTCCCGCGCGCTGATGTCGGTCCATACCTTCTCGCGCCGGGCCCGCAACAGGACCGGCCGGTCCCGCCAGCGGTCCATCGCCTGGAAGAACAGCTCGTTCAGCGTCGCTGGATCGCTCACGCGGCCTTACCGGGGAAAGAGGACCAGGAAGTGCTGACCGGAGCCCGGAACCGTGCCGCCGCCGGGTCGGTACGCCGAGACCTGCACGATCGCCGTGTCGGGCGCGGTCTTCCCCTCGCGGCGGCGAAGCGTGGGGAGAGGGGATGGCTGGCCCGTGGTCGTCGTGGCGATGCTCTGGGCGAGCTGGCCGTTGGTGAACTCGACGGTACGGTCTTCGAGGTTCGCGAAGACCGGTGAGACCACTTCGAACGTGACCCGGCGCTTGTCCACCGCGACTGGCGGGTCACCCGCTTCCACCCGCACCGTGAGCGAGGGAGACACCTCCTGGTTCGACTCGACAGTGACGACGGAGTCCCCGACCACGATCACGGTGTCGGCCCGGGATAGCACCGTGAAGGTCGCGACCGCGGAATAGAGGTCGATGGCCCGCGCCACCACTTTGCCCTGCTTCCCCGCGGAGATGCCCGTCAGTACCCCCGCGACACTGTCGACCGCGATGGTGGTGTCCAGCGCTCGCCAGTAGATCGGGATGTCGAGCGCTTCGCCGTCGGCGCCGCGCGCGGTGGCCCGGAGCTGGATGGAGCCGTCGACTTCGACTTCGGCCGGGGAAGGGACTTCGATGGTGACGCTCGAGACCCCACCCTCGGTGGGGGAAAGGCTGCTGCACGCGGCCAGGGTCAGGAGGAGGGCCGCGGCGCGGAATCTCATGCTTCGGTGGGCGTGCTCTCCCCCGCGGCGCCCAGTTCGGTCAGCGTTTCCTCCGCGTGCTTTACCCAGCGGTCGGCGTCGGGGCCCTTGGGTGGCCGGGCCAGGAAAGCCTGGAGATGCTCGACGGCCTTGGGGTTGTCTCCCCGCTTGAGGAGCAGGAAGGCGAGTCCGTAGTGCGCGCCCGAGAGCGTCGGGTCGATGGCAAGCGCCCGGCGGTAGTGGCGGATCGCCTCCTCCACTTGTCCCGTCTTCGAAAACGCGATCGCGATGTTTTGGAGGATCGTGAGGTCGTTGGGATTTTCGCGCAGGCCGAGCCGGTAGGATGTGATGGCTCCGGCGACGTCTCCCAGACGCTCCAGCGCCATCGCTTCGTTCAGGTAGTCGAGGCGCTGTGGCTTGCGCGTCGTTTCGCGGCCGAAGAGCCGGCTCCAGAAGCTCATCGCGTCAAAGTAGCACAAAGCCATCTGGCGATCCAGCGATCAACGATCTGGCGATCGTGGTGCGTTCCGATCGCCAGCTCGTGAGATCGCCAGATTGCTCGGCACCCCGCTCGTTGATAAGCTTGGGTTCGTCCCCTGATGGATTGACACCATGCGCAAGAGCGTTCCTTCACCCCAGCGCGGACTGCTCGAGATCGACTGGCCGCTGTTCGGTGAGCTTTGCCGCGCCCTCGCCCTGCGCGTGGCGCAGCATTACGAACCCGACCTCGTGATCGGCATCGCCAAGGCGGGTGTCATCCCCGGCGCGGTCGTGGCCTCGATCCTCCAATGCGAATTCGCCGCGATGGGCGTCACCCGGCGGGATGCCGGAACCGACCCGGTGCTGGTCTCGCCGCCTCCGGTGCCGGTGCAGGGACGGCGCATCCTGCTGGTCGACGAGACCTGCGACACCGGTCATACCCTCAAGCTCGCGCTGCGGGAACTCCAGGCGGCGAAGCCGCGGGAGGTGAAGACCGCCGTCTCCATCCGCACCGGCGATTACGAGCCCCACTACCACGCTCTCGAAACCGACAAGCTCATTGTGCTGCCGTGGGATCGCGAGATCATCGTCGACGGCGAGATCGTGGTCCGTCCCGACCTGGCCGCGTACCTGTCGGGTGAGGAGTGAAGGCACACCTCGCCGCCGCCGCGCGCGCCTCGCAGTCCGCTTTCACCGAAATCCGATTCGAACATCGCCGGGGGACCGACATCCTCCGGCGGGGGAACGAGCTCGTGTTCGCCACCGACCCGACGGCGTCCGCCGGGGTCGTGCGATGCTACAACCCCGGACATGGCTGGGGGGTCGCGACATTCCGCACCCTCGACGACCTGCGCGGCGCCCTCCGGATCGCCGCGGAAGCGTCGCTTGCGCTGCGGAGCGCCGACGCGGTCCCACTCCCGTCGCTGCCCGCGCGCGAGCTGGACCTCGACTGTCCATCCGGTCGGGATCCCTCCGGGGTGCCGCTGGACCGGAAGCTCGACCTGGCTTCGACGGTGTCGCGCACCCTCCGGGGCCCCGATCGCAGGGTCGCATCCACTCGCGTCCGCTACACCGACTCCCTTGTCGATACGATCGTCGTCACCTCGGAAGGGATCTCCCTGCGCGCCGTGCGCCCGGAGTGCTCGATCGCGGCCCTCGCCGTCGCGGAAGAGGGGGGCACCGTCGAGCGCGCGATCGGCAGCGCGAGCTCCGCCGGGGAGGTTTCCGAGCTCGAGGAGTGGAGCCGGAGCGCCTGGCTGATCGGCGAGCGCGCCGTGCTCCAGCTCCACGCGCCGCCGGTCCGGCCGGGACGCTACCC
>DATEOL010000013.1:0-15860 GCA_035274025.1 Gemmatimonadales bacterium
CTAATTTTGAAATCTGAAATCTGAGATCTGCCTCAGGTGTTCCTCCGGGCGTATTCCAGCCCCCACTCCAGAAGGTGTGCCCCCCGAAGTCCCATCCGCATCGCGGCCATCGTCGCCTCTTCTTCCGTCATGCCCTGGTCCAGGATCAGCCACGGAATCAGTGCCCCACCGACCCGATTGCCGCTGGCGCAGTGCACCAGGGTTGGTCGCCCTTCGCTCTGTCGCATCACGTTGGTGATCGAGGCGAGGGTCTCGTCCGTGAGATGCGCATCGGAGACGGTGATGACCTTGTACTCGAAGCCGAGCTCGTCCATCAGGGTGGGCTCGTCGAACCCGCGTGGTTCCATCGGGTCCCGGATGTCGAGTACGACTTCCACTCCGGCATCCTTGAGCGCCCGGAAGTGCGCGGCGCTCGGCTGACCCCCGGTCACGACGGTCTCGGAGGCCTGATTGGCGTTGGGAACACCGCGAAGGGCGTCGATGGGGGAGCTCATCGGAGGTCTCTCTGGTCTCGAAGGTCTCAACCGGCTCACGGCTCACGGCTGCCTGAATATTATCTTCCGGGCATGCTTCGAGTCGCCATCGCGCAATTCCGGCCCCGGAAGGGCGCGTACGAGGAGAACCTCGGGCGGGTTGGAGAGCTGTTCCGCCGTTTCGCCGCGTCGCCGACACCGCCCGACCTGGTTGCCTTTCCCGAAGCCGCGCTGACAGGCTATTTCCTCGAGGGAGGGGTGCAGGAGTTCGCGCTTCCGGCCGAGCGCCTGTTCGAGGACCTGGCGCGAGTGCACCGGGAATCGGGCGCGGCACCGCTGGAGGTCGTCACCGGCTTCTACGAGCTGTGGCGAACCAGGCTCCACAACTCGGCGCTCGCCGCCGCGCTGGGCGGTTCCGATGCCGGCATCCGGCACATCCATCGCAAGATCTTCCTGCCTACCTACGGGGTCTTCGACGAGGAGCGTTTCGTCGAGCCTGGCCTCTCGGTCGAGGCCTACGACGCGAGGTTCGGCCGCGCGGCGGTGATCGTCTGCGAGGACGCCTGGCATTCACTGGTGCCGACCATCGCGGCGCTCGACGGCGCGCAGCTCCTCGTCGTCCCGGGCGCAAGCCCCGCGCGCGGGCTCGAGCCCGACCAGGACGGTGACGCGCGGCCGAGCAGCGCGCGGCGCTGGGAGCGCACGGTGCAGTCGATCGCCGCTGAGCACGGTCTGTACCTCGTGGTGGCACAGCTCGCGGGCTTCGAAGGAGGGAAGGCGCTGCAGGGAGGCTCGAGCGTGATCGGTCCCCGTGGTGAGGTGCTGGCCCGCGGCAAGCTCTTCGACGAAGACGTCGTGGAAGTGGAGATCGATCTCGAAGAGATCGTGCGCGCGCGTGCCGAGTCGCCCCTGCTTTCCGACCTCGAGATGCGGCTGCCGCACCTGGTGAAGAGCCTGGTGCCCCGCGACGAGAACGGACGTGCCACTCCGCGCGCGGCGCCCCATCCGCGCGTGAGGCCGGCGCGCCCGCCGCAGCGTTATCGCGCCGAGAATGGCAGCGATCCGCTGGCAATCAATCCGAAGCTCGCGCGCGAATGGCTGGTCGAGTTCATCCGCGACGAAGTGCAGCGTCGCCGCCGGTTCGACCGGGTCGTCGTCGGACTCTCGGGCGGAGTCGACAGTGCGCTGGTGGCGACGCTCGCGGCCGATGCCCTGGGCCCCGACAATGTCTCGGCGCTGCGGATGCCGTACAAGAAGTCGAGTCGCGAGAGCCTCGATCACGCCCAGCTCGTGATCGACAAGATCGGGATTCGAGCGGAGACGGTCGACATCACGGCGGGCGTGGACGGGCTCGTTGCCTCGCTCGCCGATGCCCCCGATGCGCGCCGGCTGGGAAACATCTGCGCCCGCATGCGGATGATCTCGCTGTTCGACCGCTCCGCGGCACTCGGCGCCTTGCCCCTCGGCACCGGCAACAAATCGGAGCGCCTGCTGGGCTACTTCACCTGGCACGCTGACGACTCACCGCCGGTCAATCCGCTCGGTGACCTTTTCAAGACCCAGGTGTGGGTCCTCGCGCGCCATGTCGGCGTGCCCGAGGCGATCGTCGACAAGCCCGCGACGGCCGACCTGGTGTCCGGCCAGACCGACGAGGGGGACTTCGGCATCAGCTATCCCCGGGCCGACCTGATCCTGCACTGGCTCCTCCTCGGCCACCGGCCGGATGAGATCGTGCAGCTCGACTTCACGGCCGACGAGGTGGAGCTGGTGCGCGAGCGGCTGGAGTCGACCCACTGGAAGCGGAAGCTCCCGACCGTCGCGATGATGAGCCAGACCGCGATCGGCGAGTACTACCTCCGACCCGTGGATTATTAGCTGCCAACCCCTGATGACACTTCCTGACAGCAGACCGATGTCGTACAGTCGCGGCGAGATCACGACGCTGGTGATGCCGCACATGCAGAACATCCTCGGCGACCTCTTCGGCGGCGATCTGGTGTCTCTCGTCGACCAGGCCGCGGCGGTCGCGGCGATCAGGCACGCGGGCGGGCCGGCGGTCACGCGCAGCATCCACCGTCTCGACTTTCATCGCTCGATTCCGGTGGGCGCGCTGGTGACGTGCCTCGCGACGGTGGACTACGTGGGCAACTCCTCGATGGACATTGCCGTCGAGGTCTACGCCGAGCACATCAGCACCGGCAGGCGGGAGCACACCCACAGCGCCCACGTGGTCTTCGTTGCCCTCGACCCTGAGCGAAAGCCGAAGCGGGTGCCGCGCCTCGTCGCGGAGACTCCGGAAGAGCTGGCGCGTTACGACAAGGCGCGGCGGTACCGCGAGGCGAGTCCAGCGCGGTGAGCCGTCGCATCACCGCCGTGCTGAGCGGCGGCGGGGTCAAGGCGGCGGCGCACCTCGGCGCGATCCGCGCGCTGCGTGAGGCGGGACTCGCGCCGACCCGCTACCTCGCGACCTCCATGGGGGCGGTGTTTGCCGCGTTGCTGGCCGAAGGGCTGACTCCGGAGGCGGTGCTGGCGCGGGTGCGCGGCGTCAGGCGGCGCGATGTGGCGAGGCTCCGGGCGGCGCCGCTGGTGCAGGGGCTCTGGACCACCGCGCTCATGAATCCGGAGCCACTGCAGCGGACCATCGGCGGGCTGGTCAGCGCGAAGACCTTTTCGGAGCTCACCTTTCCCCTCACAGTCACGGCCACCGATCTCGACTCGAGCGAAGTCGTGGTGTTCGGTGACGGCGGAGAGGATGCGCCGCTCCAGGATGCGCTCGTCGCCTCGTGCGCGCTCCCGCCCTGGTATCCGCCGGTGACGATCGGCGAGCGCCGGCTCGCGGATGGCGGGCTTCGCGGCGTGCTGCCGCTCTCGATCGCCGCGCGCTTCCAGGCGGACCTGGTCATCGCCGTGGACGCTGGCCCCGGGACGGACGCCGTACCGGCGAGCGGGCGCCTGGCACCCCCCCCGTTCGTTCGCTCGTTCACCGAGGTCATGCACGTGATGATGTCGGCGAATACCGAGCTGGCGCTCGCCCTCTGGCGGGCCGAGCCCGGGCTTCCGCGGCTGCTGTACATCCGGCCGGAGACCGAGCGGGGGGCTACCTTTGCCCTCGGCCAGTTCGGTCACTACGACCAGGCCGGACACGAGGCCGCGGTGGCGGCCATTCGCGATCAGGCGATCTAGCGACCTGGCAATCGAAAGGACTCCTTGTGCGCCCTGTTCTCATCTTCCTTCACCTGTTCGGACAGATCGCCTGGCTCGGCGGAGCGCTTGCCGCGATGACCATCGGGATCGCGGGTAGGCGGGAGCAGAAGGAGCAGCTGGGACCGACGGTGCGGCTCCAGTCGGCGATCTATCGGAGTCTCATCGCGCCGGGCGCGCTCGTGGTGGTGGTCACCGGGATCCTGCTCACCCTCAACTTGTACAACCAGGCGACCGCGGTCGGGCTCAGCAGCGCGCTCATGGCGATGCAGGGACTCGGCATCCTGGGCGCGCTGATCATCCTGATCTACACCCTGCCGAAATCGACCAAGCTCGCCCGGATCGACCCCACGGGACAGTTTGCCGCGATGTTCGAGGGGTTGCGCCAGAAAGTGGTGATGTCGGGAATGATCGCGAGCACGCTCGGGATACTGGCCCTGGTCGCAGCGGCCTTCCGCTGACCGGATGGCCGGAGGACGGGACGACGGGAAGCCTTCACTTCCTCCCGTCTTCACGCCCTCCCGTTGTGCAGGCTGGTTTCACCGGACAAATCCCGCACTTCGCGACTCTCGCCGTGCAGACCAGGGCTCCCAGCTCCATGATCGCCTGGTTGAAGGTCCACGCGCTCGATCCCGCGCGGGGGACCAGTCGTTTCGCGGTATCCCAGACCCGGTTGTCTCCCCGCGCATCCTTCTTCGCCCGGGGATGAAACGCGCGACGAATCACGCGGCCCACGTTGGTGTCCACGGCGGGCTCGGAGTGCTCATACGCGAACGTGAGCACCGCGCCCGCGGTGTAGCGTCCGACTCCAGGAAGGGAGCGCAGCGAGTCGCGGTCGCCCGGGATGACGCCGTCGTGGTCCTCGACCACTCGCTGGGCCAGCGCGTGCAGGTTCGCCGCGCGGCGATAGTAGCCCAGTCCATCCCATTGTTCCCGAACTGCGCGCGGAGGGGCGTGGGCGAGGTCGCGGATGGTGGGGAACGCCGCGAGGAAGCGCGGATAGTACTCCTCAACTCGACTCACCTGCGTCTGCTGCAGCATGACCTCGGAGACGAGCACCTCGTAGGGGTCACGAGTCCGCCGCCAGGGAAGGTCGCGGCCGTGGCGCCGGAACCAGCGTAGGAGGCGGGCGCGAAACGCGGTTTCTCGCGACTCGCGACTGGTGACGCGCGACTCGTGGTGCGACCTAGCTTTCCGGCCCATGGCAGCCCAAGATAGAGGCATGGACCTCCTGTTGCGGCCCGTGCGGCTGCTGGGCCGAGTGACCCTGGCCGCGCTGGCGCAGGCGGGTCGGTTCAGCATGATGGTGCTCGAGATTTTCCGCGGGATCCCGGAGTGGCGCATCTGGCTGCCGCGGACGTTCACCGAGTCCTACAACATCGGGGTGGGCAGCCTCTTCATCGTCTCGCTCATCTCCGCCTTCGCCGGTGCGGTCACCGCGTTCCAGGCCGGCTATCAGTGGCAGACCAGCCTCCCGATCTACGTCCTCGGCACCCTCATCGTCTCGACCATCGTCCTGGAGCTCGGCCCGGTCCTGATCGGCCTCGTCCTGGCCGGCCGCATCGGCGCGCGCTACGCCGCGGAGCTCGGCACCATGCGCGTTACCGAGCAGATCGACGCGCTGGAAAGCCTCGGGCGCTCGCCGGCGTCGCACCTGATCATCCCGCGGGTGCTGGCCGCGGTGGTGATGATTCCGATCCTGACCATCCTGGCCGACGTGATTGCCGTGGTGGCCGGCTGGTGGAGCGTGAAGCAGGTGCTGCCCATGACCGACACCGACTTCGCCTACGGCGCCCAGTACTACTACCGGCCCTTCGACGGATGGTACTCGGTCATCAAGGCGTTCAGCTTCGGCGCCGCGATCGGGCTGATCTCCTGCTTCATGGGCTTCAACACCAAGCAGGGCGCCGAAGGCGTGGGACGCTCGACGACCGCGGCCGTCGTCGCCAGCTCGGTGGTGATCCTCCTGCTCAACATGATCCTCGCCAAAGTGCTGCTCAACTGATGATCGAGCTCAAGGGAGTGAGGAAGCGCTTCGGCGAGCAGGTCGTGCTGGACGGCGTCGACTTCACGGTCACCGAAGGCGAGACCGTGGCGCTGCTCGGTCCCTCGGGGACGGGCAAGAGCGTCCTCCTCAAGCACATCATCGGGCTCATCCATCCCGATGCCGGCCAGATCATCGTGGACGACCTGAACGTCGCCACGCTCAAGCGGAAGGAGCTGTCCACCCTTCGCACCCAGATCGGCTACGTCTTCCAGAACGGCGCCCTGTTCGACTCCATGAACGTGTTCGAGAACATCCGGCTCGGGCTCACCGACGAGAAGCAGTACAAGGACATGAGCTACGCCGAAGAGCGGGTCGATACCTGCCTCAAGCTGGTGAACCTCCAGCCCTCGGTGGTGCTGCGGAAGTTCCCGGCGGAGCTGTCGGGCGGAATGCGGAAGCGAGTGGGAATCGCGCGCGCGGTGGCAGGCAAACCCAAGTACCTGCTGTATGACGAGCCTACCAGCGGCCTCGACCCGGTGAACGCGGATATCATCGACCAGCTGGTGAAGAGCCTGAGCGAAGGCCTTGGGGTCACCAGCGTGATGGTGACGCACGACGTCCGGGGCGCGTTCCGGGTCGCCAACCGGCTGGCGCTCCTCTCGGAGGGGCGGATCGTGCTCCAGGGAACTCCCGAGGAGTTCCTGGAGTCAGCCAATGAACAGGTTCGCGCGTTCCTCGAGCGCGACTTCGACCCCAACCGGCCCGCGGCGGCCTGAGCCACGCATGGATCTGCACTACCGGCAGGAAATCACCGTCGGCACCCTCGTGCTCACCGGCGTCGCGGCCTTCATCCTTGGCACCATGTGGCTCTCGGGCAAGGAGTCCGCGTCGGGAAACCGCATCGTGAATGTCGCGTTCGACGACGTGGGGAACATGAAGGCGGGCAATCCGGTCAAGGTTTCGGGGGTCCAGCTCGGCAAGGTGCGGGAGATCGCGTTCCGTGATGTCGGCGATGTCCGGGTGACCCTCAGCCTCGATCCGCGCATCCAACCCAGGAAGGACGCGAAGGCGGAGCTCACCTCGGTGGGACTGGTTGGCGACGTCATGATCGACTTCGATCCTGGAACCTCACCGGAGGCGCTCGGGCCCGACGAAGTCATCAAGGGGACAGCGGAGCGCGGGCTCATGGATATCGGCGGCGAGCTCACTGGGGAAGCCAAGGCCACCATGGCGAGCCTGCGAGAGGTCGCCAACAAGGACCTGGCCGATGACCTGCGGAAGACGCTGCAGAGCTTCCAGCGGCTGGCGAACACCTACAACGCTCCCGCGACCGAGCTCAACGCCACGATGATTCAGCTGCGGCAGCTCTCCGCCCGGGTGGATTCGGTGCTCGCGAGCACCGACCTCTCGCGGGTGGTCAGCAACGCCGACTCGACATCGGTGCGGTTTGGAAAGCTGGCCGACCAGTACACGGCGACCGGCGCGCGACTGGACACTCTCCTCATGAAGATGAACCGCGGCGAGGGGACGCTGGGCAAGCTGATGACCGATACTTCGATGTACAACCAGCTGACCGACCTGAGCCGGTCGCTCAAGGAATTCCTCGACGACCTGAAGAAGCATCCCGGCAAGATCCCGGTGACCGTAAAGATCTTCTAAGGCCCTAAAGGCCCGGTGAAGGTACGAAGCCAATAGGGCTTTAGGGCTTTGGGGCGTAGTTTTGTCGCATGCTTTCCGTGACCTTTCTTGGCACCGCCGCGGCATGCCCGACGATCGAACGGAACGTCTCCGGCCTCGCTGTCCAGCGCGAGGGCGAGACGATCCTGTTCGACTGCGGCGAGGGAACCCAGCGGCAGATGATGCGCTACGGTGTCGGGTTCACGTTCCGGGAAATTTTCCTCACCCATTACCACTCCGACCACATCCTCGGCATCACCGGGCTGATCCGCACCCTGGGGCTGCAGGACCGCAGCGAGCCGGTCACGATCTACGGGCCGAGGCCGGCGGAGCAGGTGATCCGCGGGCTGCTCAATATCGGGGTGGAGCGGACCAGGTTTCCCGTCGAGATCCGTGAAGTACGGCCGGGGGACCGTCTCTCCCGGGACGAGTACGACATCCTGGTGTATGAGACCGATCATCGCGCCGACACGGTGGGCTTTGCCCTCGTGGAGCATGAGCGGCTGGGCCGGTTCAACCCTGAGCGCGCGCGTGAGCTGGGTATTCCCGAGGGCCCCCTCTGGGGGAAGATCCATCGCGGAGAACCGGTCACGACACCCGATGGGCGCGTCGTGCGGCCGGACGAGCTGGTCGGTCCGACCCGTCCGGGCCGGAAGCTGATCTACCCCGGCGACACCCGGCCGACGCCGCGTGTCATCGAGATGGCACACGGTGCCGACCTGTTCATCCACGAGGCGACCTTCACCGAGGACGAGCGGGATCGCGCCCATGAGACGGGCCACAGCACCGCGAGACAGGCGGCGGAGATGGCGCGAATGGCCTCGGTGCGAAAGCTCGTGCTGACGCACATCAGTGCGAGGTATTCCCGGGAGGCTCCGGAAGTCCTGGAGGAAGCGAAGGCCGTTTTTCCCGAGACAATCATCGCGAAGGACGGCCTCACGGTCGATGTTCCGTTCGTGACGTAAAGAGTGAGGAGGGAGCAGTGAGGGAGTGAGGAGTGAGTGCGCCGCGCCCTCGGATGACACCACTCACTCCTACTCCTTCTCCTTACTCCTTACTGCTTACTGCTCACTGCTCACTGCTCACTGCTCACTGGGGGTCGAATCCCGGGTCGATTGTGTGCCGGAGATCGAGCTCGACGTCTGCATAGGTGTGGAGGTAGTGCGGCCGCGCCTCGAGGAGGCGCGGCCTGATGGAGCGGGCGGAGGGCCTGTTGGCCTGCTCCATGACGAAGGTCAGGGCGTGATTTCCAGCCGTCCGCATGGCGGTCTGGAGCCAGTACAACACGAATTCTCCGCTTTCCAGGGCCGGGCTCCCGTGCCGAATGGATGCGGAGGTCATCGCTTACATGTCTATGTCGAGGTAATTATACGGACAAAAGCTTGACATGAATCCCCGGGTTATAGCACATTGGCTTCGTGACTCTTTTAGTCGAGTATCCAATGACCTCCCCGGCGATGCAGGATGGTGGCGAGCTCATCGAAGCCCACCTGCTCGGCGATTCCACGGCGTTCGCTCGTCTTGATGCGCTGTACCGTCCCCGGCTGATCCGCTTCGTGGACCGCATGGTAAGGGATCGGGCACGCGCAGAAGACCTCGTTCAGGAAACCTTTCTCAGGGTCTATCGCAACGGTAACCGCTACGATCCAGCGCGGAAGTTCTCGACCTGGATATACACCATCGCGGGAAACCTGGCGCGCAATGACCTTCGTCGTCGTCGTCGGAGCCCGTTTGTCGCATGGAGTGGGCACGGCGATTCCCGCTTTCCCATCGACCAGACGGACTCCGCGCTCGATCCCCGCCCGCGGCCGGATGATGAAGAAGTCAGCCGGTCGACCATGGAGCTCATCGAGCGAATGATCGCGCGCCTCGCGCCGATTCACCGCCAGGTGTTCATCCTCCGTGAGCTGGAGGGTCGGACCTACGAGGAGATCGCACTGCTGGTCGATTGCGATCTCGGCACGGTCAAGAGTCGACTCAACCGGGCACGGCGCGCGTTTGCGCGCCTCATCGCGCCGTATCTGGACTGAACATCCCGCAAAAGCAAAGGGGGTCTCGAAGCTCGAGACCCCTTTTGCATTTGCAGCTGCGCGCCTATCGATCCCAGCCCGAGGTCAACAGCTCGGTGATGAGATCTTCCGAGGTGCGATCGGCGGCCTCGGCCGCGAAGTTCGATACCACGCGGTGACGCAGCACCGGGAGAGCGACTGACCGCACGTCGTCGAGGTCGGCCATCGGCCGCCCGTCGAGCGCCGCGCGCGCCTTGGCGCCGAGGACGAGATACTGCGAGGCGCGGGGGCCGGCGCCCCATTCGACATACTGCTTGACCAGCGCCGGCGCGTCGGCGTCGGCGGGACGGGTCATCCGGGCCAGCCGGACGGCCGCCTTGATGAGGCCCTTCGATACTGGAATGCGGCGCACCAAGTCCTGAAGACCATGCAGGGTCCGTGCGTCGAGCACGGGACGGATATGGACGTGCGCGGCTCCCGTCGTCTGCTCGACGATGCGCTCCTCGTCCTCCTTCGTCGGATAGCTCACCCGGAGCTCGAGCATGAAGCGGTCGAGCTGGGCCTCGGGCAGGGGATAGGTGCCTTCCTGCTCGATCGGGTTCTGGGTCGCGAGCACGAAGAAGGGATCGGGCAGGCGATAAGTCTTGCCGGCCGCGGTGACCTGGTGCTCCTGCATCGCCTGGAGCAGCGCTGCCTGGGTCTTGGGCGGCGTCCGGTTGATCTCGTCGGCGAGCACGACATGCGCGAAGACCGGTCCCTGGACGAAGCGGAACAACCGCTTGCCGGTCGCCGGGTCTTCCTCGACGATCTCCGTTCCGGTGATGTCGCCCGGCATCAGGTCGGGGGTGAACTGGACCCGGCTGAAGGAGAGGTCGAGCGCTTCGGAAAGCGTCTGAATGAGCAGCGTCTTGGCGAGACCGGGAACGCCGACGAGGAGCGCGTGCCCTCCGCCGAGGAGCGCGGTGAGCACACCATCGACCACGTCCTGCTGACCCACGATGCGCTGACCGACCTGGGCGCGAAGGTCGCGGACGGCGGAAGAGAGCCGGGAGAGCTGCGCTACGTCGTCGGTGGGAGCTGTGGTCGTCGTCATTCCGTGAGCCGTAAGCCGTGAGCCGTGAGCCGTAGCCGTGAACAGTCAGTCGCGCGCGGGAGCCGTAAAAATGCCGTTCCGGCTCACCGCATACGTCTCACGGCTTACGTCAAAGTAGTCTTGGTCCGTACGCGATTGGCACCCCTTTCGTTGCTTGCGAAAAATTTCACAAGGGGCTAATTTGCCCGTCGATGGCTGAAGAATCGGGGTCGGGCGGGCCAGACAAAGGCATGGCCCAGGGCCAGAAGTACTTCGCGGTCGGGCTCAAGTTCGCGGGTGGCGTGGTGCTGTTCACCCTGGGCGGCTATGGCCTCGATCGCTGGCTCCACACGATACCGCTCTTCACGATCGTGGGGACTGTCGGTGGCGCAATCCTGAGCTTCATCAGCGTCTACCGGCAGCTGGTCTTCGAGTCGCGAGAGAATGACCAGAAGTAGGGCCGGGCTCGCGCTCACCGCCCCTGTGGCAGTTCTGGGCCTGCTGCTGGGTGGATGGCGCGGTGCCTTGGCGGCGACGGCGTTCGGGCTCCTGGCGACGTTGATCCAGGTCGCGGCCGGACGCACGATGGGCCAGCACGGGGACTCGGCCACCCGCGATTACATGAAGGCCTGGGCGTCGGGGATGGGACTCCGGATGCTCGGAGTCCTCCTGGTGGGTGTGGTGATCTGGCGGGATTCGGCATGGTGTCCGCCGGTTCCGGCCGCGATGGGATACATCGGAGTACTGGTACCACTGCTCTTTTTCGAGGCCCGACGGTTGTGATGCTCCAGGCGCACGAGGCAGGACAGGCAGCCGCCCAGGAAACGGTCAACATCGGCGAGATGGTCCTCCATCACACGGCGGACGCCTACTCGTTCGGCCTGGAAGGCCTGTTCCACGACAAGCTTGTGCTGCACTGGGAAAAGTGGCCCGACGTTCACCTGGGGCCGCTGACGCTCAACTTCACGCCGACCAAGCACGTCATCTTCATGGTGATCGCGGCGATCCTGGTCTTCCTTACCATGTGGATCGCTGGGCGGCGCCTCAAGGAGGAGAAGGCCAGCGGCAAGGCCCCCAAGGGGTTTGCCAATGCCATCGAAGGCCTGGTCCTCTTCATCCGTGACGACGTCGCGATCGCGAACATCGGGCATGACGGGGCCAAGTTTGCGCCGTTCATCGCGACGCTCTTCTTCTTCATCCTCTACATGAGCCTGCTCGGGCTGCTGCCCTGGGGCGCCTCGGCCACCGGCAACCTGGCCGTCACCGGCGGGCTCGCGATCCTCTCCTTCCTGGTCATTGAAATCAGCGGCATGCGGAAGCTCGGCTTCAAGGGCTACATGAAGACGATCTTCATGGAGGTGCCGGGCATTGGCGGCGCCGCCGGCATCGTCCTGGCAGTGGGACTCGCCCCCGTCGAGCTGATGGGCAAGCTGGTGAAGCCCTTCGCGCTCGCGGTCCGTCTCTTCGGCAACATGGTCGCAGGCCACTTCGTCATCCTCTCGCTCTTCGGCATCATCTTCCTGTTCGGAGCCCTTGCTCCGTGGAATTACGCCATCGGATTCACGACCGCCGGGCTGGTCACCGGCATCATGCTGCTGGAGCTCTTCGTCGCGTCGCTGCAGGCATATGTGTTCGCGCTGCTGACGGCAATTTTTATCGGGCTGATGCAGGAGGAGCACCACTAGCTAGCTACTAGCTACTAGCAGCTAGCAGCTAGCCGCTAGCAGCTGGCAGCCCCTTCGGGACGGAGACTTCCGCACCTCCGATCCCAACGTACCCGGTCGGGTGACCGGGGAAGCCCGCTGGCCAAGAGCCGATGGCGGGCACCGGCAAGGCCACTGTCCGGGAGAGACAGTCGCCGACCCAGGGCGGACCACAATCTCAACTCTCCCCTGTGTGCAAGGATTTTGGAAATGTTGAACATGCTTGCTCTGCTCCAGGATGGCGCGATGACCGCCGAGGCCGCGAAGAACGTGAACGGCCTGCTCGGCGCCGGCATCGGCATGGGCCTCGCCGTCATCGGCCTCGGCATCGGCATGGGCCGGATCGGTGGCTCGGTTGCCGAGGCGATTGCCCGTCAGCCCGAGGCCAAGGCGGACATCCGCGCCGGCGGCCTGATCTTCGGTATCCTTCTCGAGGGTGCCACGATCATCGCGCTGGTCTTCGCGCTCCTCTTCAAGCTGATCTAAGCGGCCATGAACGCGCTGTGGCTCGCGGTGTTGGCGGCCGCGCAGGAGGAAGGCAAGAATCTGGGACCGTTCCAGGTGGAATTCGGTCTCATCTTCTGGACCTGGCTCGTCTTCCTCACGTTGCTGTATCTCCTTCGCAAGTTTGCCTGGCCGGCGATCGTGGAGGCAACGGAGGAGCGGGAGAAGAAGATCCAGGCCCAGCTCGCGGCCGCCGAGAAGGCACAGGCCGCCGCGAACGCCGCGGTGGAAGAAGGGAAGCGTCTCGCGGCCGAGGCTCGCGCTTCGGCGCAGCAGCTCCTCGCCGACGCGCGTCACGCGTCGGAGCAGGAGCGCACCGCGCTGCTGGAGCGGGCCCGCAGGGAGCAGGAGGATATGCTCGAGCGCGCCCGTCGCGAGATCGCTTCGGAAAAGGACAAGGCCCTGGCGTCGCTGCGGCGTGAGGCGGTGGAGCTGTCGCTCGCGGCGGCGACCAAGCTGGTCGGTCAGCGGATGGACAGCGATACCGATCGTCGCCTGGTCACCGAGTACCTCGATTCGGTGGAGATCAAGCATTGAGAGCTGAATCGATCGCGCGGAATTACGCGGGGGCGCTCTTCGCGCTCGCGGAGAAGAACGGCAACATCGACGCGTTCACGGCGTGGGTGGAGGCCCTCGCGGGCGCCATCCATGCCTCGCCCAAGGTGGAGGCTGCCCTGCTCTCACCCAAGGTGCCGAAGGCGGCGAAGACCCGGCTGCTCACCGGCGCGGTCGCCGGCGCGCCCGGTGAGTTCGTCCATTTCCTCGCGGCGGTCGTGAAGCGGGGTCGCCAGGTGCTGCTCCCGGCGATCGCCACGGAATTTCACCAGCTCAACGATGTGCGGCTCAACCGGGTTCGCGCCGGAGTCATTCTGGCCCGGGAGCCCGACGAACAGCTCAAGAACCAGATCAAGCGCACGCTCGAGGAACGTTTGGGCAAGGAAGTGATCCCGTCGTTCAGCGTCGATCCCGAGATCCTGGGAGGCGCGATCGTCCGTCTGGGCGACCGGGTGCTGGACGGATCGGTGAAGCGGCGGATTGTCCGGCTGCGGAGGCAGCTGCTGGGCCGGTAGTCCCGAGTCGTGAGTCACGAATCGCGAGAGAGGCCGGGCATTGCCCGGCCTCTTCATTTTTCCTCCAGTGGCGGGGCTTGAACCCGCCATGCCCGAACCCTCGTCGGGGAAGTAGGTCCGCGAACACGACGAGCATGCAAAGGACGATCGGTAAGTGACCTCCAAGGATGCGGTCTGGATCCGGCTGGGGCTCCTGCTCCTCGCCGCGGGGTGCGGGGAGGCGCCGCGCTCGCTGGGGAAGGCTGCCGCACCGCTCACCATCGATGATGCCTTTTCCATCGCCACCCCAACCGCCACCCAACTTTCCCCCGACGGACACCGGGTCGCGTTCACCCTGATCCGGGTGGTCGACGGCGACTGGCATGAAGGAGTCCACGTCATCGACGCCGACGGCGCGGAAAGCCGCGAGGTCGCGGCTACAGGGGATACCCCGCGCTGGAGCCCCGATGGGACGCGGATCGCATGGATCAACCGCGCGACCCGTCCCGCCCAGGTGTGGTGCGCGACTCCGGAGGGTGAGCAGAAGAAACAGCTCACCGAGCTCGACGGCGGAGTCAGCGACTTCGCGTGGGCTCCCGACGGCAAGCGGCTCGCGGTGACGACCGCGGTCAAGGAGGGCGGCGTTGCCCGGACGCAGATCGTCCTGGTCCAGCCCGGGGAGATGCCGAGACAGCTCACCCATACCGATCAGCATATCATCGTCCACGTCTGGGAACCCGATGCCAACCTGAGCTGGTCGCCGGACGGGAGGTTCATCGCGTATTCGGTCAAGCCGACCGGGCGATTCGACGACGATTACGCCTCCGACGTGCACGTCATCGACGTCAGAACCGGAGCAAGCCGCGCGGTGGTGCGGCGGCCCGGCATGGACATGCGACCGCGCTGGTCCCCCTCGGGTAAGTACATCGCGTTCCGCACTTCGTACGGCCTCATCGATCGCTTCGCGAATCACGGGCTCGGCGTCGTGCGGGTGGAGGACGGAAAGCTGCAGGACGGCGGCAGGGCATTCGAAGGCGGGTTCCTGGACGGGCCGTACACCTACGTCTGGGCCGATTCGCAGGTCGTCCTGTTCCTGGGCTCGGCCGGCTTCGACACCCGGCTCTTCGCGCTCGATGCGCGTACCGGGAAGCTCCAGCAGCGAAGCCGGGAACCGGGAACTCGCTCGCAGCTGTCCGGCGGCTGGCCTTCGGGGCTGATCGCGTACGCGTTCACCACCGCCGGGTCGCCATGGGAAGTCTCCATCTCGCCGGTCGAAGCCGAAGAGCGCCGATCCGTTACCCGCCTCAATCCCGGGCTCGCGAAGCGGTCGCTCCCCAGCTTGCGCGAGGTGGAATGGGAATCCTCCGGCGGCGGGTTGGAAGGGCTGCTCGCGCTGCCGGCGGACTACGCTCCGGGCCGGCGCTATCCCGTCATCACCCTGCTGCACGGCGGTCCGGAAGGAAGCGCGCGCTACGGATTCAGCCCGGAGCTGCCCTCGCCGATCTTCTCATTCGCCCCCGACGAATACTTCGTTCCCCTGCTGGCGGGAGAAGGATTCGCGGTCTTCCTGCCGAATTTTCGCGGCAGCGGCGGAAGGGGTGAGCTGTTCCGTCGCGCGGGGAATGGCGCCGACTGGGCTGAACGATTCACCGAGGATGTGCTTGCCGGACTGGACAAGCTGGTGGCGACCGGAATCGCCGACTCCGCAGCGCTCGGCATCGCCGGCTCGCGATCCGGGGCGACGAAGGTGGTCGCGATGCTCGGCCGCACCGCTCGCTTCAGGGCGGCATCCGTGGTGACCCCGTACCCCGACTTTGTCCGCGACTTTCACAAGGCGAGCGGGGACTTCCAGCTCATGTTCGAAGGCATGGCCGGCACGAGCGGTCCGGAGCTTCAGGCCTTCCTGGAGCGGGAGCAGCCCATGTCGCGTGTCGACTCGATCGTGACGCCTGTGCAGGTCATCAACGACGAGGCCGCGTTCAGCATCGATACTGAGCAGTCGCTGGAGTTGCACCGCGCCCTGTGGAAGCGGAGAGTGCCGGGGGAGCTGATCGTTTCACGCGCCGGGGACGTTGCCGCATCGAAAGAACAGATCCGGCGGACTACGGCATGGTTTCGTCGATGGCTGGTGAGGAGTGAGCAGTGAGGAGTGAGCAGTGAGCGGTGAGCAGTGAGCAGTGAGCAG
>DATEOL010000014.1:0-3536 GCA_035274025.1 Gemmatimonadales bacterium
CTGCGGATTCTCTGGCACCAGTCGCTGGGCGGAGGAGACTTCCGCGCCCTGCTCTTCACCTCCGCCCTCGCCTCCGCGGCCGCGATCGGCCTGGTCTATGGACCGGTCCTGTTTGCGGTCAGGCGCCGCCTGGCCTCACCACCCTGGTGGATCTTTCCACTGGTGAGCATCCTGATCGGGTTGCTGCCGGTCGTCCTCATCGTGCTCTTCTGGGGAGGGAACCTCGGCTCGCTCTCCTCTCCCGAGGCCATGATGTTCTACATCATGTTTGCCGTCTTCGGTGCGGTGTTCGGTGGAGGCTTCTATCTCGCCTACGTGAGGAAAGCCCCGTAGTGGCCAGCATCCGCGTCTCAGCCGACACCGTGATCGCGGCGCCAGCCGCGCGGGTCTACGACCTCATCGCCGACTACCGCAACGGGCATCCGCGCATCCTGCCGCCGGAATACTTCGGCGCCCTCACCGTCGAGCGGGGCGGGCGCGGTGCGGGTACCAGGATCCGTTTCGAGATGAAGGCGTTCGGGAAGGTGAATGTCGCAAGCGGAGAGGTCACCGAGCCGGTGCCCGGCCGGGAGCTGCGCGAAACCCTTGATGACGGGATCGTCACCACGTTCCGGGTCGACCCCATCGACGCGGGCACGACCCGGGTGACCATCGAGACCGCGTACGAAAAGCCCGGGGTGCGCGGACTCATCGAGAGCATCCTTGCGCCGCGGTACCTCAGCAAGGTCTATGTCGCCGAGCTGGCGCTGCTCGGGCGGGAAGCGATGCGCGCTACTTGAAGATCTGGAAGTGGCCGAGCAGCCACCAGAGAACGAAGAACATGATGACGGTGCCGAAGCAGCCGCACCCCATCTTCTTGGCACCCCAGCCCGCCGCCAGCCCCCGTAACAGCTTGCTCATTGGTCGTACCTCCTATTCGCCTATTCGCCTGCCCGCCGTAAGTTCCGGGCCTCACATTCGGACGCTCCTCATGGCTGACACCCGGGCGCTGGTTCGCGCCGGCGCCATCGCCGGCCCCCTCTACCTGCTCGTGGGCTATGCGCAGGCCTTCACCCGGGACGGCTTCGACCTGAGCCGCCACGCGCTGAGCCAGCTCGCCAACGGCGACCTGGGCTGGATCCAGACCCTGAATTTCGCGGTGTCGGGACTGCTCGTCATCGCAGGCGCCATCGGCGTACGGCGGATGCTGCGCGGGACGCGCGGCGGCACCTGGGGGCCGATCCTCTTCGCGTTGTGCGGCCTCGGCATGATGGCCGCGTCGGTGTTTCCAGCCGACCCGTCTCCCGGGTTTCCGCCCGGGACCCCCGACACGGTGACGATCACGCCACGCGGGATGATGCACTTCCTGTTCGGCGCGGTCACCTTCTACTCCCTGATCGCGGCGTGCTTCGTCTTCTCGCGCCGCTTCTTCTCGCTGGGCGATCGGGGCTGGGGGATCGCCTCGCTGCTGGTCGGATTGTTTTTCTTCCTGAGTTTTTCGTCCCTGGCGACCGGGATGGTCAACGCCTGGACGATGTACACGCTCTATGTGGCGGTGACGGCCGCCTTGCTCTGGCACAGCGCGGTGCACCGCAAGGTCGGGAACCTGGTGACGACCTCGGCGTAATTCTCGACATGGAGTTCTCACTCGATCATGCGATCCCCGTGCTCACGCGCACACCGCGGGTGCTGGACACCCTGCTCCGGGACCTGCCCGAGCCCTGGATCAGGGGCAACGAAGGCCCCGAGACCTGGAACCCCTACGACGTCGTCGGTCACCTGATCCAGGGCGAGCGCACCGACTGGATGCCGCGGGTCGAGCACCTGCTCACCCACGGCGAGAGCAAGCCCTTCAAGCCCTTCGACCGGTTCGCGCAATTCGAGTCCTCGCGGGGGAAGACGCTGGCACAGCTGCTCGACACCTTCGCCGAGCTCAGGGCGCAGAGCCTCAGGAAGCTGACCGAGCTGGAGCTGGGAGACATCGATCTCGAGCGGCCGGGCCAGCACCCCGAGCTCGGGCGGGTGACCCTGGGTCAGCTGCTGGCGACGTGGGTGGCGCACGACCTGGACCACATCGTCCAGGTCTCGCGGGTGATGGGAAAGCAGTACAGCGAAGCGGTGGGCCCCTGGGCGCAGTACCTCAGGATCATCGGACCCGCATCATAGAACGTTGGGCCTTAGCCGTGTTGCGTGCGCCAGACGTGTGATGGTGTTCATCGTTTCGTCTCGCTAGACTCGACGGGTTGAAGGCCACGAAGGGTTCACGATGACAGCGCACAGTTCTGACAAGGTGTTCGGTGGCTCCATGGCGGAAGTGTACGAGCGCTACCTGGTACCGCTCATCTTCACGCCGTACGCGGCCGACCTTTCGAAGCGGGTCGCCGCGAGTCCGGGACAAGACATCCTGGAGATCGCCGCGGGCACCGGTGCCGTGACCCGCGAGCTCGCGAAACAGGTGCCTTCAGGCGTCTCGATCGTTGCGACCGACCTCAACCAGGGGATGCTCAACCAGGCGACGGGACGAGGGACCGCGCGGCCGGTCACGTTTCGGCTGGCCGATGCGATGGCGCTGCCCTTCCCCGATGCATCCGTCGACACGATCGTGTGCCAGTTCGGCACCATGTTCTTCAGGGACAAGGCGGCTGCATTCCGGGAGGCACGCCGGGTGCTCCGGCCCGGCGGTCACTTTCACTTCAACGTGTGGGACCGGATCGAGGAGAACGAATTCGCCGACGTGGTGACCGGCGCGCTCGCGGAGATCTTCCCCAGCGACCCGCCGCGTTTCATGGCGAGGATCCCGCACGGATATCACGACGTCCCGACGCTGCGGAAGGACCTTGCCGCGGGGGGATTCACCGGCGAAGCGGTCATCGAGACGGTGCGGCACCTGAGCCGCGCCGATTCATTCGAGGATCCGGCGATCGCCTATTGCCAGGGAACGCCGCTCCGCACCGAGATCGAGGCACGGGGCGGACAACTCCCGGAGGCGACCGCGCATGCGGCGAAGGCGATCGGGCAGAAGTACGGATTGGGCCCGGTGGAGGGCCGGATCCAGGCCCACGTGATCTCCGTCAGGCGCTAACTGCGGTACACATCGGTTCCGGTGTACTTCAAGCCGGAATCCACCATCAAAGTCGCGACTGTCGCGGAGGGATCGAGTCGCTCCGCCACCCGGAGCGCCGCGACCACGTTCGCGCCGGAGGACGTTCCCGCGAACACCGCCTCTTCCTTCGCGAGCCGGCGTGCCATCGCCTTCGCGGCCTCGGTCGGCACGGCGATGATCTCATCGACGGTTGCCGGATCCCACATCGGTGGTGTCCGGCCGATGCCGACACCTTCGATGTTGTGCGGTCCGGCCTCGCCACCCGACAGCACCGCCGACTCGCCCGGTTCCACGGCGACGATCTTCACCTTCGGATTGTGCTTTCTCAGCACCTGGGCCACGCCCTGGATCGAGGAGGAGGTCCCCACGGAGTGAACAAAGGCATCCACCCGTCCACCTGACTGCTGCCAGATCTCCTCGCCGAGCCCGTGATAGCCGGTTTCGCTGTCACGGT
>DATEOL010000015.1:0-2993 GCA_035274025.1 Gemmatimonadales bacterium
GCAGCCGCGCGCTCCCCCGACAAGGCAGGCACAACGATGATGCGCGCGTACGTCGTCGCGTTCCTTCCGGTGCTGACACTCCTCGGCTGCCGCCAGGTCGACCTCTCCGGCAGCTCCTTCGTCACCATGGCCGACAACACCTTCTCGCCCCGGCAGATTCGCGTGCCGGTGGGCGGCCACGTGCACTTCAGGAACTGGGGCGGCATCATCCACAACGCCCGCGCGGTCGACTCCTCATGGTCAACCGACGCCGTCAGCGGTCGCGCCGAGGTGAAGGTCGGCGAGTGGGTCGATCTCAAGTTCACGAAGCCGGGCGTGTACCACTACTTCTGCTCCTTCCACGGCACCCCCGACGGCCAGAACGGGATGGTGGGCACGGTCGTCGTGGGAGACGTCGCCTATTCGCCCACCGAGAAGACCGGCGCCCTCGAGCCAGTCGAAACAGCGACGGGAGTCACCCGCCACGTCCCCCAGGAGTATCCCAGTATCCAGACGGCGGTGGATGCCGCGGCGCCGGGCGACATGGTCCTCGTGTCGGAGGGCATATATAAGGAGGAGGTCATCGTCACCACCCCGTCGATCACGCTCCGGGGAGTCGACCGGAATGCGGTCATCCTCGACGGCGAATTCGAGCGGGCCAACGGGGTGGCGGTGTATGCCGATGGAGTGGCGCTCGAGAACATGACGGCGCAGAACTACAAGCTGAACGGATTCTTCATCACCGGTGTCACGGGGTACCGCGGCTCCTACATCACCGCGATCAACAACGGCGACTACGGGATCTACGCCTTCGATTCCTACAACGGACTGCTGGAACACTCGCTCGGCAGCGGCTCGCCCGACGCGGGGTTCTACGTGGGCGGGTGCTATCCCTGCAAGACGATCCTCGACCAGGTGATCGGCGAAGGAAACCTGGGCGGAGGGTACTCGGGGACCAACGCGGGCGGCGAGCTCTACATCATCAACTCGATCTGGCGGAAGAACTACGGCGGCGGCATCGCGCCCAACACCTTCGACGTCGAGCCTCACGCGCCGCAGCGGGAGAACGTGATCGTCGGCAACCTGGTGCACGACAATGGCGGTAACGGCATCACGATCGACGGCGGCAGCAAGAACCTGGTGATCCGGAATTACGTCGCCAACAGCCGCCGCAACGGAATCATGGTCCAGGCCGCGAAGGACCGGAACTACTACCCCGCGACCGACAACACCATCAAGGACAACGTGGTGATCGGGTCGGGTCGGGCCGATCTCGCGATGAGCGGCGTAGGGAACATCGGTAACTGCTTCACGGGAAATACGCACCGGATCACGATTCCCTGGGGACTGGAGATCCTCCAGGGCTGTCGCGGCGCGCGCATGCCGGTCGTGGGTGACCTCAACTCGTATCTTGGCTCGACCATGGGACGGAAGAGCCTCTTCCGTCCCCGGGACCGGTTCGGCGATGAGTACAAGACCATGCCTCACCCCGAGCCGCAGCCCACGATGCCCGGGGGCGCGAGCGCGCCGGTCACGCCGGCGGTGAAGCCGTTCGAGAAGTTTCCCATCGACGTCGACAAGATCCAGATGCCGAAGCCGGCGACGAACGTCGTCGCGGCGAGGAGAAACTGATGCCGGGCAGCATCTTCACGCTGATCTCACCGTTCACGCGGAACACGGTGCTGTTCGGCCTCTTCGACTACGTGGTTCCGATCATGCTCTACTGCGCCTGGTCGGCGCTGGCGTTCCTGGACCTGGCGCGGACGAATGGCGACAAGGGACGGACCTGGCGGTGGTCGCTGGTGATCCTCCTGCTGCCAGTCGTCGGCGCGGCGGCGTACCTGGTGTTCGGATCATCGCAAGCTTCGCGGCGTACCGGAGTAATGGCGGTGACCGGCGGATTGGCCGTGATGGCCGCGGCATTCGTGATCACGCTGGCGCGAATCTCGTGAGCCGCTGAGACGATGAGACGATGAGACGATGGGACGACGAGACGACGAGACGCTGAGACGATGAGACCTTCGAGACCTTCGAGACCTTCGAGACCTCTATGAGCGAAATCCCGCTGCCGAACCTGCTGCAGGTTGTGATGTCCCTCTATGGCTATTTCCTGCCATTGATGCTTTACGCCGTGTGGTCAGCTCTGGCATTCTGGGACCTTGGCAATCGCGAAGGCCTTTCCCGCGGAACCGCGATCTTCTGGGTACTGGTCATCCTCCTGGTGCCGTTCCTCGGAGCACTTGCATACCACCTGGTGGGTGGGTCGAAAGTCCCACCGGCCGTCCGCACTGCCGTCGTGGGCGGCGGACTCGGCGTCGTGGTCGTGGTACTTCTCATCGGCCGGATGATCGGCGGGATCAGCTGATCGTGGGCATCGACCGGCGGAAACTGCTCCAGTGGCTCGGACTCGGCGGTGGCGCCGGACTCCTGGGCGGGGGGCTGGTCTTCTCCCAGCAGTCGCAGGGGAGCGACGCGCCGAGCGCGGGCATGTCGATGGGACCGCGGGGACTCGGCGGTCGCTACGGCACGATGTCCGATCCGCCGGATGGATTGGGGCCGAGGGCGCTCGACGATCGCACCATTCCCCCACCCTATCAGGCGGCGAAGCCCGGGACTGTGCGGTCCGTCTCACTTCGCGCGATGGAGACCACACTCGAGGTCGGCAAGGGAGCGACGACGCAGGCACTGACCTATGAGGGCATCGCGCCGGGTCCGATCATCCGAGCGACCCAGGGGGAGATCCTCGACGTCACCCTGCTCAATTCGACGACTCATCCGCACACCGTCCATTTCCACGGCAGCTTCGATCCGTCGGAGGACGGCTGGGAGCCGGTGAAGCCCGAGGGAACCCGGACCTATCGCGTCGCAACCGACACCATCGGGCTGCATCCCTATCACTGTCATGCCCCGCCCTACGCGTGGCACATCGCCAAGGGACTGTATGGCGCGATGATCGTGGATCCGCCCGGCGGGCGCCCGCCGGCTCATGAGCACGTGCTGGTGCTGGGCGGCTG
>DATEOL010000016.1:0-3142 GCA_035274025.1 Gemmatimonadales bacterium
TCCCTCGCTCACCACCACGACGCGCGCCCCGCCCTCCCGGTCCCGCTCGTCGAACGCCCGCCCCCGAACGACGCGCGTCCCCATCGTCGCGAAGTAGTCCTCGGTTCCAGCCTGCAGGATGAAATTTCCCAGCCGGTCCACCGAGTCCACACCCGGCACGAACAATCCCCGGCCCTCATTGGACCAGAACGGCACCGACGCCGCGAGTGCCACACGGGTGACTCCCGGCAGCGCGCGTGCCCCATCCAGCATCCGCTGGTTGAGCGACACCTGTTCGGCCGGCGTCGGCCGATACCCCCGCCCGTTCACCCGAACGAATACAATCGACTCGGCGTCGTATCCCAGCCGGAACCCCTCCACGTGCCGAAGGCTCCGGACGAAGAGTCCCGCTCCCACCAGCAGGAGCATCGAGAGCGCGCATTGCACCACCAGGAGCGCGGGACGGAGTCGAGACCGCTGACCTTCTCCGTCCCGTCCTCCCGTCTTGAGCGCGCCGGCCACGTCACCTTGCGCCGCATGAAACGCGGGAATCAGCCCGGTGAAGAGCGCGGCCAACGCGATCGCGCCCCCGGTGAACAGCAGGCTTCGCGCGTCGGTGAGGACAGGAACTCCGATGTCGCCGGGCAGGAACCAGCGACGCAACAGCCCCGCGCCCCACTGCGCAATCAGGAGTCCCAGCGCGCCGCCGAGGAGCGCAAGCACGAGACTCTCGGTCACCAGCTGCCGGATCAGGCGCCCGCGACCCACGCCGATTGCAAGCCGGAGCGCCATCTCGCGCCGCCGGCTCACCGCGCGCGCCAGGAGGAGGTTGGCCACGTTGGCGCACGCGATGATGAGCACGATCGCCGCGACACCAGTCACCCACGCCGCGACCTTCGATTCAGGTCCGGCCTGCGGCCCCCGACCGATTTGAACCGGCCCCAGCTCGCCGCGCAGCTTCGCCGCCTCCGGTGTGCCCCAGCCGGGGTCCTGTGCCTGCAGCCGCCGCCAGCTGGTCCACCACGCGCCCGTCAGGTCGGTCTCCGCGGCAGCCAGCGTGACGCCCGGCGCGCGCCGCACCACGAGCTCCAGCCAGCCCCAGTTGTAGTTCCCGACATACCGGCCGCCCCGAAAGGCATAGGCGTAGCTGGTAATCGGGACGTACGCCGCGGGGACGCCCTGGTCGCTCATTCCCACGAAGCCCGGAGGCGCGACGCCAATGATGGTCCGCACGGTACGGTCGATCCGGAGCGGCTGGCCGATCACGTCGCGGCCCCCGAACGCCGTCATCCAGTACGCGTAGCCGAGCACCACCACCGGCTCACCCGCGGGCAAGCTGTCCTCGCGCGCGCCGTAGAACCTGCCCCGGACCGGCCGGGCATCGAAGAAATCGAAGTAGGTGGCGCTCGCGATGGTGACGGGCAGCTCGCGCACCGCATCGCCCTCGCCGATCGAGAGCGGCCGGGTCTGGAACGCCGCCACCCGGTCGAACGAGTGGCTCTCATGGAGCAGGTCCTGCCAGATCGGGACCGAGTAGTTCCGGTCGATCCGTGGCTGTCCCTCCGACAGCCGATGCCGGTAGACCCGATGGACCCGCTCGGCGGCGATCAGGCCCGGCGGCGCGCGGAAAAGCATCCGGTCCACCAGCCCGAACATCGTGGCGTTGGCGCCAATGCCGAGGGCGAGAGTCAGGATGACGCCGGCGGCGAAGACCTTGCGACGACGGAGCCCGCGAAGCGCGTAGCGGAGATCCTGGAGCGTGGTGTCGAGGAAGACGAGGCCGCGGGCATCGCGGGCGTCGTCCCTGGTCCCGCTCACGCTTCCGAACGCCGCGCGTGCCTGGCGGCGGGCTTCCTCGGGAGACAGGCCGGCACGTAGCTGCTTCTCCTCTTCGCGCTCGAGATGGTGACGGAGCTCGTCGTTCATGTCGCGCTCCAGCCGGTCGCGATGCAGCAGGGCGCGGAGCCGGTAGCGCAGTTCGCTGGCGAATCGTTGGAGCATGGTCACCCCATGTCGAGCACGAGGCCCACGGCCGCGGTGAGCCGGCCCCACGCCTCGGTCTCCGCGGCGAGCTGTTTCCGTCCCGCGCGGGTTAGGTGATAGAACCGCACCCGCCGGTTCTGGTCCGACGTGCCCCATTCGGCGGCGATCCACCCCTGGCGCTCGAGGCGATAGAGCGCGGGGTAGAGCGATCCCTGCGGCACCGCGAGCATCTGGCGGGAGACCTCGCGGAGACGCTCCGAGATGGCCCACCCGTGCAGGGGCGTGAGCGAAAGCGCCTTGAGGATCAGGAGGTCCAGGGTGCCTTGGGGGAGGTCGAGACGGTCGGTCATGGCTCTCATCTTGTACTTCTACAAGAGGAGGATAGGGTGTCTCTTGTAGAAGCACAAGGGGAGAGGTGAGGGACCGAACAGCGGTTCGGGGCGTTTCAGACAAGCAGGAAAGTGACCGGGACCTCCAAGGAGATGGCATGCGCACGATTGCATGGCAACTGTCAGTCGCCCTCAACGTGGTCCTGGCGACCCTCGTTCTCTCGGCCTCCTCTCCCCGGAACGACATCTCGAACCTGGAGCAACGCCTGGCCATGTTCGAGTCCGCGATTCGGATTGGACCCGATGGCGCCATGCAGGCACGGGGCCCCTTCCAGGTCGTGGACGCCCAGGGCAAGGTCCACGTGTCACTGATGTTAGATGGGAGCAATAACGGCCGGGTCGTGACCTGGGACGCTGCGGGGCACCTCTCCGCCATGCTAAACGAGGCTGGACTGAACGTGCATGACCCGGCTGGAAACCGCGTGGCCGGGGTGACGCGGGGGCTTGATGGGCTCGGCCGAGTCGTGATTTACCACAACCAGTCCCAAACCGCCGCTGAGCTTGCCGCGGATGCGGCAGGAAATGGGAAAATCATGAGCTATACGGCAGACGGCAAGCTTCGAACGGGTCTGTACGGTCAAACTGGTCTCCAGGTCTTCGACGACAGTGAGCAAAGCGTGGCTTCCATCCTCAATCGGAACGGTCGCGGCGTCATCGGGGTGAAGACGGCCACGGCCACCAGACTGATTGCCGAGCTGACGGTCGACTCACTGGGTGGCGGCGTGTTGCACATGAAGGGAGGCAACGGAGCCACCACGATCGGGCTGTTCGGCAGCCAGCGAATCATCGCC
>DATEOL010000017.1:0-3957 GCA_035274025.1 Gemmatimonadales bacterium
CTCGGCGAAGACCCGGTGTTCATGGTCTACGTCCCGTTCGCGCAGGTCCCTGAGCGCTCGGTGACGCTGCTGGTTCGCACCGCGCCGGGCGCGCCGAGTCCGGCGCTTGCCCTCACGGCCGTCGCTCGCGACGCGGACCGATTCCTTCCCGTCGTGTCGAACGCCCCCCTCGCCCAGATGGTGGGCGTAGCGCTACTGCCGAACCGGATGGCGCTCTACGCCGCGCTGCTCTTCGGGTTCACGGGGCTGGTGCTCGCCGCCGTGGGACTCTATGGCCTGCTCGCCTTCGTGGTGAGCCGGCGTCGCCGGGAGCTGGGAATCCGGATGGCGCTGGGAGCCACGGCACAGCGGGTGCGCGCGATGATCGTGCGCGACGGCATGAAGCCCGTCGCGATCGGGCTCGCGGTGGGGTTCGTCAGCGCGATGGTGCTGGCCCGCCTGCTGGGCGCGTTCCTCTACGGCGTGAGCCCGCTCGATCCGATGACCTACATGGCGATTGCCGCGCTGCTGTTCGTCGTGGCCTTCGCGGCGAGCCTGGCGCCGGCGAGGAAAGCGGTCGGGGCGGATCCGGTGGAGGTCCTGAGACACGATTGACCGTCTGTCGGTCTGACCGTCTGACCGTCTGACCGTCTGACCGTCTACGCGATTGTCCAGGCTGGCTTTCGAGCCAGCACCTTCGCGTAGATCGGACAGGACGGCGCGTGTGCGCCGGGAAGGAATCCGGTGCTCAGCAGGAACTCGCCCACGATTTCCCCGCCGGTGAATTTGAAGGTTTTCTTGAACAGCGTCACCCACTCCGCCTTCGGGAGTGGGTGATTGCGTTGGAGCCATTGGTGGAACGAGCCGTGGGACTCGCGGAGCTCGAGGATCCGTTTCGCGTTGTCGATCGCGGCCTCGACCTTGAGCCGGTTGCGGATGATGCCGGCGTCCGCGAGCAGTCGCTTCCGCTCCCGCGCGCGGTAGCGCGCGACCGCTTCGATGTCGAAGTTGTCGTAGGCCAGCTTGAATGCCCGCCGTTTCCTGAGGATGGTGAGCCAGGAGAGTCCAGCCTGGTTTATCTCCAGCACCAGTCGCTCGAAGAGCCGGTTGTCGCTGCGGATCGGGAACCCGTATTCGCGGTCATGGTACGGACCATGGAAGGGGTGGCCTGGGGCGATGTCGCAGTAGGTGGTCATTGCGGGTTCGGGATTTGTTCGGTAAGATAGTTGCTGGGCTAGCGGTCTCCAAGGACTCCAAGGTCTCCAAGGACTCCAAGGTCTCCAAGGTCTCATGAGACCTGTGAGACCTTCAAGACTTGCGAGACCTTCGAGACGCTTCCGTCCAAGCCATGCGGCCCAAACAGCGTCACCTTTTCACGGAATAGAACGTCAGTTCTTTTCACTTTCCTTCAACGACGCGAAGCGAGGAGCGGGTCATGCCGACGATTCTTCCCGGGCGGTTCACCTGGCACGAGCTACTTACCAGTGATCCGACCGCAGCGCAGGCTTTCTACGAGGCAGTCGTGGGCTGGGGCACCGCCCCGTTCGGGAACGATGGCTACCTGATGTGGATGAACGGGCAGACCCCATCCGGCGGCCTGATGGAGCTGCCCGCCGAGGTGAAGAAGATGGGTGTTCCGCCGCACTGGCTCACGTACATCTCCACCCCGGATGTCGAGGCCACCGCGCGCCGCGCCGAGCAGATGGGCGGGAAGATCCTGAAGGGTGTCGAGGTTGTACCGACGGTTGGCCGCTTCATCATCCTGTCCGATCCGCAAGGCGCCGTCTTCTGCCTCTACCAGCCGGACAACGACATGGCGCCCGACGCGCTGCCGGTTCCCGGTGGATGGTCCTGGCACGAGCTCGCGACCACCGATCGCGAGGGCGCGTTCAAGTTCTACTCCTCGCTTTTCGGTTGGGTGAAGACCGGTGACATGGACATGGGCGAAGCCGGGATCTACCAGATGTACGGACTCGGCGAAGTCCCCATGGGAGGGATCTATTCCAAGCCGAAGGAGGTGCCGGTGTCAAACTGGCTGCCCTACGCGATGGTGTCGAACACCGATGATTCGGTCGCGACCGCGACGAGACTGGGCGCCACGATCCTGTATGGTCCGATGGAAGTGCCAGGCGGGGACCGCGTGGCGGCGATGCTCGATCCGCAAGGCGCGCCGTTCGCGGTTCACTCGAGAAAGCCCTAAAGCCCTAAAGCCTGTACGCTGGGAATCCCAACGTGCAGGCTTTGGTAGTTCTTAGGCCTTTAGGGTTTTAGGCCTTAGGGCTTAGGGCTGTCACGGAAAGAGAGTAAACAGGATGCGGAAATCCGGCAGATCGCCGAGTCCGAATCGCGCCTCGATGTTGGTCGCCTTGCTCTTGATGATCGGGACCTGGACGCCGGCGATCAGGGTGACCCCGAACTCGCTGTAGTCACCCTCACCGGTGGCGTAGGTGGGCGCGGCGCCGCCGTAGAATCCGAATCCGCTGTCCTTGGTGACCAGGCGGGCGAGGAAGTCGACGTTGAAATCGACCGACGTGCCGTCACCGAACCCGATGTGGATGGCCGGGACGACGCGGAAGATCCCGAGCGCCTTGCCCAGGGAATACTGCGCGCCAAGCACGAACTGGTCGGGATTGAGTCCGAGGCCGGCCTTGATGCCGAAGCCCAGGCTCGATGTGGAAGGAGCGGCAGGTTCGTTGGTGGGCTGCTGTGCGACCGCGGCAGAAGTGGCCAGGGCCACAAGAAGTGCGGTCGAAGCCAAAACGCGGGTGCGACGCATTGTCGAATTCTCCTTCATATTTGGACGAAAGTCGGACAGCCAAACTCAAGATACTATCGGACTGCTCTGTAGCGCATCCGCCTCCGCCCCTGTAACCTCAGGCCGTCATGCGCGCTATACACCATACCGCCGCCGGCGGCCCCGAGGTCCTTTCGCTGTCCGATGCCCCTACACCGGAGCCGGGGCCAGCCCAGATCCGCGTCCGGGTCCAGGCGGCCGGACTCAATCGAGCGGACATCCTGCAGCGCCGTGGCCGGTACCCCGCACCCCCCGGTTGGCCTGCTGACATTCCCGGCCTCGAGTACGCCGGTACGGTCGACAAGGTGGGTGCTGACGTCTCGCGCTGGCGCCCCGGCGACCGCGTCATGGGCCTGGTGGGAGGCGGCGCGCACGCGGAATTCGTCGTCGTGCATGAGGAGGAAGCCCTGCCCGTCCCCGACGACATGGGGATGGTCGAGGCGGCGGCGATTCCCGAGTCCTTCCTCACCGGATGGGACGCGCTGGTCACTCGCGGACGACTCGCGGCCGGCGAGCGCGTATTGCTCCACGCGGTGGGCAGCGGACTTGGCACCGCGATGATCCAGCTCGCCAGGCGCATCGGGGCGACGGTGCTGGGCACTTCGCGCACTCCCGCCAAGCTTCAGCACGCACGCGCGCTCGGCCTCGATATCGGCATCGACACCAGCGGGGGCGGCTTCCGCGACGCGGTCCACGAGCCGGTGAACGTCATCATCGACGTGCTCGGTGGCCCGGCCTTCAGCGACAACCTCGCGATCCTCGCTCCTCGTGGGCGCCTGGTGATGCTGGGCTTCCTGCAGGGATCGCAGGTCGACACCTCGCTCGACCAGGTCCTGCGGAAGCGCCTCGAAGTGATCGGCTCCGTGATGAGGACGAGACTGTTGCCGGAGCGCGTAAGCCTGGTGCGGGAATTCGAGGCGGAAGTCCTGCCGATGCTGACGGGGGGGCGGGCAGACGGGAGGACGGGAGGCATTCGCCCCATCGTCGGAGCCACGTTTCCGTTCTCCGAGATCGTGAGGGCTCACGAAGCGATGGAGGCCAACGAACCGTTTGGGAAGATTGTCCTGACCTGGTCGTGAGGCGTAAGCCACGAGCCGCGAACCGCAGGACGTTTCTGCCCGCCCGCCCGCCTGCCGATCACATCGACTGCCTGCTGCAGCACTGAGGCGCGCGGCACCGCCGTT
>DATEOL010000018.1:0-3342 GCA_035274025.1 Gemmatimonadales bacterium
GCCACGGCGAGGGTGGCTTCAAGCGGGTGCGCGCCCAGCGCCACTGGCCGCCATGCCGGTCCCAGTCGCCCAGGAACATGTCCATCAGGCGGGCGGTGAGCAGCGCGGTCGCGTCGAAGCGTTCGGCGGGGTTGCGGTTGAGGCGCGCCAGCAGCGTATCGCTGTCGACGATCTCCACCGCGCCGGCGAAGCCCGGGCCCTCATCGGGCACCGAGGGATATTCCTCCACCATGCCCAGTGTTCCCTTGAACGCCTCGCGGAACTCGCCGAGCGCTGGGTCATCTGGCATGACGTAGAGCGCCGGCGTGACGTGGAGCACCTTCGCGGCCTCGAGCAACCGGGCCGCGACCATCGCGGCCGCCGGGTGGCTCGCGCTGATCTGGTCCTTGGCGACCACGTCGACCACCGTGTTCTTGAACTTCTTGCCGGCCTGGGTCCCGTACTTGTCGACCGAGCGGAAGACGTACTGGGTGCCGTCGCGTCCCTCCAGCCTCAGGCCCTTGGTCTGGTTTCCTCCCGATTTCTCGAGCACCCGCAGACCGCCCCCGAACGTCTTGAAGTCGAGGACCGGCACTTCGATGGGCGTGGTCCAGAGGTCCCGATAGCCTTCGCCGAAGAAGAACCGCCGCAGTCCGCCCGCTTCATAGTGCGCGCCGGGCGTCACCTCGACTTTTTTCGTCTTGGTGCGCTGCGGTGCTGTCCTGCTCTGGCCCCACGTCTGGGCCGGCGAGCCGACCAGGAGCAGGCTCGACACGAAGGCTCCCGCGAGAGTCGCCCGGATGCGCGGAGCCATGTCACCTCCGCTCCGGCCAGCGGAAGAGGGTGATGGCCGCCTTCACCTTCTCGTCCCCCTCGGTGCTCATGATCAGAATGTGGTCCCTGGTGATCGCCACGCCCTCGACGTGGGCCAGCGCGCGGCCCAGCGCGCGCGCCGCGACCAGCTGGCCCTCCGGCGTGATCTGGACCATGGCCCGCTCGTCGGCGGCCACGATCACGTAATTGCCGCTCTCCGGATCGACCGTAATGTCCGAAGGATGCAGGCCCTTCCAGTCGTTCGGTCCGATGATGGGGTCGAGCGGAACGGTGACGCGCGACAGCGAGGAGTCGCTCGGAGCCGAATCGCTCAGCGCGCTCCGCGGCAGGCGATAGATGACCAGGGAGTCCTTGAGCGCGGTCTTGGTGAAGACATTCTTGCAGAGCAGCAGGAAGGCGTCCTGTCTGGCGTCAAAGGCCAGGCCCTCGAACTCGCAGGCATCCTTGAGCCCGGTGTCACGGGAGACGTACGCGACGTCCGACCCGTGCTCCCCTTCCTTGAACTGGTAGATCACGCCCTTGCTCGTGAGCAGGAAGAGGCTGTCCCTGACGCTCGCGATCGCCTCGAAATCCTCCCGGACGGGCGTCTGTCCCAGCTTGAAGTTCTTGACCATCCTGCCGGTGCGGTAGTCGACCTCGTAGACCCGCCCCGACTCATCAGCGTGGGCGAACAGCCGGCCATCCTCGGTCAGGGTGAGCCCGGAGATCTCGTGCAGCTCCTTGCCCAGATGCCACTTGGCTATCGCGGTCCGGGAATTCCCCGAGTCCGGCGCGGCGAGGGCCTGCGCCAGCCGGGCCTCACGGCGCAGGACGATCGAGCTGTCGGCGCGCGACATCGCCCCGCCGACCCGGGGACGGCAGCCCGCTGTCCCCAGGAGACCGCCCAGGAGCAACGCGATCGCGAGCCTCATGGGTGGACCACCTCCTTGTCCTTTGCCTCCGCCTTCTTCCGCGACTCTTCTCGCTCCAGGGCGTTGCCGACTTCCAGGTTCGCGTCGATGATGCTGTTTCCCGCCGAATTGCGGATCGCAGTGAGGACCTCATCGTTGTTCACGGAGTCGGGGATCTTCACGATGAAGAACATGATCGACGGCTTGCCGATGTTGGTGATGACCTCATCCAGCTTCCACCGCTTGGCGACCTTCGCCAGCGCCCGTTCGACGTACTCCTGCGCGGCGCTCAGCTCGGTCGTGGTGACGGTAAGGATCCCGTTGTACCGCGGCTTCTTGGACTCGCCAAGAATGCCCCGGACCCGGTTGAAGCGCTTGACCAGGTTCTCGGCCTCGTTGGGCGTCAGCGCCAGTACCAGGTCGCGATCGGGAACCGCGCTGCCGTTCTTCGAGTGCGCCAGCTCGGTGAGCGGACCGCTCCAGACCGACGCCGCGGTCGGCTGCAGCACGTTGCGACCGAAGCTGTAGTGCCACGTCAGCAGCACCACGACGTTGAACACGATGGAGAGCACCGCCGCAATCGCGAGCTGGTGCACGCCGGCCGCGAAGCCGACCGCGACGCCGAGAAAGATGTAGATCACGTCGCGGGTATCTCGCAGGGTGGTCCGGAACCGCAGCACCGAGACCACGCCCGCAAGGCTGAAGGCCAGTGCGAGACTGTTGCTCACGACCAGGATGATGCCGGAGACCACCAGCGGAAGGATCAGCAGCGTCTGCGCGACCATCTGATTGTGAGACCGGGAGTTCTGCGCCGACATGTACACCCAGGACACCGGCAGCATCAGCACCAGCGTCCCGAGACAGATCACGGCCGTTTCGAGCGCCGTTTCCAGCCGCGAAATCGTGATCCTCGACACCGGCGTGGCCGGCGCCGCCTGGTTGTTGGCCAGCGCATCCTCGAGGAGGTCCGGGGTTTCCAGCACCTCCGCCGGCGCTCCTCCCAGCAGGCGATCCACCACCGGAAACGCCACCGCGCTGCCGATGACGACGGTCGCAAGCAACACGTAGTACGCGAGCAGGCGGCGCATCGGCCGCTCGGCCCGCAAGGTCGTGAGGTCAATCAGACGCTTGAAGAACCCCATGGAGACAAACCTTTCGCTGTTCGTACGCCCGCTGGCAAAGCCGGAAGCCGGGTACGAGGAGCGGAAGGCCTGGACGGGAGATGGGCTGCGGAGGAAATCCTGGTGACGGCTGCGTGCGCTCCGACAGCGGCTCCCCGTGGTGGGCCTGTGCCGCAGACGGCTGTTGACCATGTCAACATCCGCCCCCGCCAGAACATCGGCGGCCCCCCTACAAGGTTCGGCTTACGAGGCCGAATGCGCCGGTGCCAGGCACCCGTCGCACTTCACGGAACTACCGAGCGCCCGAAATACGTCATCGGGGCGCTATTCAGTCATATGAGGGAGGACGTTGGGGGGTTCCAGCGGGTGCACATTCAGGGGGTCGGGGGCGGGAAGCCGGGAAGCGGGAAGCCGGGAAGCAGCCTGACGATGCGGCCGTGACCGCGACCGGTGGCGGGACCGGGGCCGACCCGCCGCGTTGACGATGCCGCGCCACAAGGAACCAGCTCAGCAATGAT
>DATEOL010000019.1:0-17926 GCA_035274025.1 Gemmatimonadales bacterium
GATAGCCGATGTCGAACACCGTGCCCTGGGCGGGCGGGCGGGCGGGCAGGGTGCTCATGCGACCTCCCGCTCGAAGAGCTCGGTCAGTGCCCTGCGGCGTGGGGCCATCCGGCGCAGCGGTGCTTCCGCTTCGACGAGCGCGTCCCTGATGTGGTCGTAGACGCTTTCATCCGATCCTTCGATCATCAATCCACCGTGCTCCGCGGCCACCTTCACGCCGCGCCGGACCAGCGCCGCCACCAGCGGCTCGCGGTTGGTATCGACCTCGAGGAACACGGTCTCGGTCTCCTGGGTGAACTGGTTCACCTCCCCGGCCTGCACCAGCCGGCCCCCCTGGATCACGATGATGCGGTCGCAGGTGCGCTCGACGTCGGCCATCAGGTGCGACGAGAGCAGCACGCTGATCCCGAACTCGCGGTAGGTCTTCCGGACCAGCGCCAGCATTTCCTCGCGGCCGAGCGGATCGAGTCCTGCGGTGGGCTCGTCGAGGAAGACAAACGCAGGATCGTGCACCAGCGCCTGCGCGAGCTTCACCCGCTGCTTCATGCCAGTCGAATAGCCGCCGATCGCCCGATACCGTTCCTCGAACAGCCCGGTATGACGCAGCGTATCGGCGGCCCGGGTCCGCGCCATTCGTGGCGGCAGCCCGCTCAGCTCCGCCATGTGGGTCAGGAATTCCGCGGCGCTGACCTGGCTCGGCAGGCAGTCGTGCTCGGGCATGTAACCGAGCCGGCTCCGCACGGAGACATTCGCGGAGGCATCCTCGCCGAGAACGCGCGCGGAGCCCGAGGTGGGCTTCACCAGGCCGAGGAAGATCTTGATCGCGGTGCTCTTCCCCGCCCCGTTCTCACCAAGGATGCCGGTGACACCGGCTGAGATGGTGAAGGAAATCTCGTTGAGGGCGAGCACGCTCTTGTACTGCTTGGTGAGTCGCTCGGCTGAAAGGATCGCGGCGGCGGTCATCAGGTGCTCCTCGCCGGGGTACACGCCTCGGTGTAGCCATACTCGCACGAGCGACGAATGAGCGCGGCTGCACGCTCCGGATCGCGCCAAACACCGGCGCCCTTCTCGTAGAGGTCTGCGAGCTTGTAACACGCCAGGGCGTGGCGCCGCTCGCACGCCCGGCGGTACAGCTGGGAGGCCTCGAAGAAATCGGGCGGCACGCCCTTGCCGCTTATCGTCTGCTCGGCCAGGTAGTAACAACCGGCCGCCTCTCGCTTGTCGCAGGCGCCCTTGAAGAGTTCTGAGGCGAGGGAATCATTCTGGGCGACGACCGCGCCGGCTGCGTGCAGTCGCCCGAGTCCGACACACCCGGCGGGAATCTTCCCGTCGCACGATTTCTTGAACAGTTCAGCGGCTTTCGGGAGATCACGGATGGTGCTGTCACCTTCGGCGTACACCGTGCCGAGATGGGCACAGCCGAGGAGGTTGCCGCCAGCGCATGATTGTTCGAAGAGCCGGCTCGCCTTCGGCACGTCCTTCTCGAGTCCGGCGCCATCGCGGTAGAGCAGGCCGAGACGGGCGCAGCCGTCCATCGCTCCGCCCTCGCAGGCTTTCTGGAGCAGGGGAATGGCCTTGGCAGAGTCCTTCTTGAAGCCGCGGCCGCCTTGATAGAGGACCGCGAGGCGGGCACATCCATCGGCGACGTTACCGTCGCAGGCGCGGGCGAACTCGAGCGCCGCAGTCGAGTCGTCCTGAAGGACGTGGTTGCCGGTAAGGAGCTTCTGGCCATACTCGTTGCACGCAGCGGGGTCGCCCGCCTGGCATGAATCACGGAGGCGCTTGACCTCCGCGATGCCGGCGCTGCACCCGGCGAGGCCCAGGAGGAGGCAAAGACCACCCAAGGAGTTCCCGGTCGGAGAAATCCGCATCGATATCCTGGTTGGGAATGAACAGGCGGACTTACGTCCTGTCCGACGAGTTAGTTTCAATCTGGGACAAACATGCGCCAGCTCATGGGATTGCTTGCGACCATTGCCTCCCTCTTCGGGATCGGGTGCGCCGCCCAGGCATCCCTTCGAGTTCCGCTGGAAGCTGGTGCTGAATGAGGTTCCCGGACGAATACCCTGAGGTCCGGGCCGGGCAATGCCCGCCCCCTACTGAATCGTCGGCAGGTCCCGGTCGGCAACTCGAGCTCGCTGACGCGCGTCCGCCGCATCGAACGTGCGCCACAAATTGTAGACCCAGAACATCGCGCCGATCGCGAACGCGGTGCCTCCCGCGGCGATGACCCAGCGAGCCTCCTGGAACCAGCGGGGCCGGAGCAGGAACCCGAGCACGAGGCCGGCAAGCCCGATGTTGGCGAGGAAGAGATGCGCCACCGCGAGGCGCGTACTGTGGAGCGGATGGCCGAAGAGCCTGGGCAGGAGCTGGTAACCCACCCCGAATACCAGCATCGTGAGGAAGCCCACGACGTTCATGTGCGCGTGCGCGGGTCGATACGCGGTCCAGGCCGGTTCGATCGCCATCCCGACTCCGAGGATGATGCCGGCCGCGAACCAGAGGAGTGAGGCCCGGATGAACGCCTTGATGAACCATTCCATAATGTGAGTAGTGAGGAGTGAGCAGTAAGTAGTAGACTCCGGGGATGCCGGAGCATCTCGATCCTACCCCCAAATTGTCCGCGGCCCTCGCCGGCCGCTACGTCCTGGAGCGGGCTGTCGGCTCCGGAGGCATGGCGAGGGTCTATCTCGCGCGGGACCTCCGCCACAGCCGGCGGGTCGCAATCAAGCTGCTCGCGCCGGAAGTCGCCCGCATGCTGGGCCCTGATCGATTCTCGGCGGAAATCCTCGTCACCGCCAACCTGAGTCACCCCAACATCCTGCCGCTCTTCGACTCGGGAAGCGCGGAGGGGCTGTTCTGGTACGTGATGCCGTACGTCGAGGGTGGCTCGCTGCGCGACCGACTCGGTGAAGCAGGGATGCAGCTTCCGATCGCCGAGGCGCTTCGCATCGCGCGGGCGATTGCGTCCGCGCTCGATCACGCGCATGCCCACGGCATCGTCCACCGTGACATCAAGCCGGAGAACATCCTGCTTCGTGAGGATGCGACTTACATCGCGGACTTCGGGATCGCACTCGCCACCGCGTCGGCGCCCCGAAGCACGAGGCCGGGGCTCGCGATCGGCACGCCGGCCTACATGAGCCCGGAGCAGATCGCCCAGGGCGATCACATCGACGGCCGGGCGGATGTCTACGCGCTGGGATGTCTCACCTACGAAATGCTTGCCGGGCGGCCCCCGTTCGCGGAGTGGATGCCCCTGGGCGCGCGATTCACGGCAATCCCACCGCGAGTCGGCGCGCATCGGGCGACGTTCCCCGAAGCGGCGGACGACGCGGTCGGCCGCGCGTTGGCCCCCAACGCGGACGATCGTTTCCCCCGCGCCACCGATTTCGCGGCGGCCCTCGAGGCAGCCTGCTCGGAAGTCATCGGCAAGATGGTGACACCGCTGCCCCACCACGCCTGGACGCCGGTTCCCTGGAAGCTCGAGCAGAAGATCGGCTACTGCCATGCGCGCGACGGAGTGCGGATCGCGTGGGCCACGAGCGGGTCGGGCACGCCGCTGGTCAAGGCGGCGAACTGGCTCAGCCATCTCGAGTTCGACGCGCCGAGCCCGATCTGGGCCCACTGGTGGCGGGCACTTTCGGAGCGGCATCAACTCGTTCGCTATGACGAGCGGGCGTCGGGTCTCTCCGACTGGGAGGTGAACGACATCTCGTTCGATGCCTGGGTGAGTGACCTGGAAGCAGTGGTCGATGCCGCGGGCCTCGAGAGGTTCGGCCTGTTCGGGGTGTCGAAGGGAGGCGCCATCGCGATCGCGTACGCGGCGCGGCACCCCGAGCGGGTGACCCACCTGCTCATCCACGGCGCCTTCGTCCGCGGCAGGGACTTCCGGCCCACCTCGACCCAGGATCTGGACCGCATGCAACTCGAGATCGACATGATACGCCTGGGCTGGGGCGGCCGGAATCCGGCCTTCCGTCAGGCGTTCACTACCATGTTCTTCCCCGAGGCGAGCCCCGACCAGGTGGCATGGTTCAACGAGCTGCAGCGGATCTCGACTTCACCGGAGAACGCGGCCCGAATGATGAGGGCAACGCGCGAGCTCGACGCGCGGGACCTGGCTCCGCGGGTGAAGTGCCCGACGCTGATCTTCCACTCCCGCGAGGATGCGCGGGTGCCGTTCCGCGAAGGAGAGCTGATTGCGAGCCTCATCCCGCACGCGAAGTTCGTCCCGCTGTCGAGCAAGAATCACCTGCCGCTGGAGCACGAACTGGCGTGGGTAGAGCTGGTCGCCGAAATGGATCGGTTTGAGAAGCAGGTCGGTTAGGGCGGTTGGGGCGGTTAGGGCGGTTGGGTAGATAACGGCGGAAATCTGATCCAGATATTCGGGCCCTGACCGCGTTCGCTGCGGGGGCGAGGGTCCCGAGCCCAAAGAAACTGTGCGCATGTAGACCACACAGGAGCCTGGCGGGAGGATCGGTCCTCAGGCCCTCAGGTCATCAGGCCTTCAGGGCTTTGCGGTTGGCACGCGCTGCTTGAGCTCCTCGTCGAAGCGAGTGATCACTCTCAGCTCCCGGGTATTATCCCCCGCCGTCGAAATGAGGGCGACGATCTGCCCCCCCGGCGTCATGGTGTGATTCCACGCGAAGGTGCGAATGAACGGGCCCTCCGCCAGGAGCGCCGGTCGTGTGCTTCGGAAGGTTCCTCCACTCGCATCGACATGGACCTGCATGAACCGGCGGCCATCGCGATAGATCAGCCGCTTCCCGTCTGGGGTCCAGAGCGGCTGCTGCCCACGCTCGGCGACCGGGTAGATCGCACCGGTCGGCGGAAGCGGTGAGACCGCCACGCCGCCATCGGCGCCGCCCCAGGCCAGGAATTTCCCATCCGGAGCGAAGCTCGCGGCCCAGCCTCGCGCGGGGATCGCGGTGCTCATGGTGTCGCCCCGAAGCGGGCGAACGAACAGGTCTCCGGTGCGCCAGTTGGAATAGACAAATTCGCGGCCGTTGGGCGCGATCGTCATGTACGAGCCGTCGAAACGCAGCATCTCCTCCCACGAGTTCTGCCGGAAGTCGTACATTCGCGCGCCGAGGAAGACGTTCTGTACTGGACGGAACAGACCCACCATGATCGACTGGCCATCCGGGCCCCACGCGGCGGGATAGGCTCGGTAGTTCCCCGCGACTTCGATCCGCTGCGGCACGCCGGTCTCGAGATCGACGATCAGGATCTCCCATCCGCCGATCCCCTTCGTGGCGTGCACCGCGAGGCGCTTGCCATCGGGGGACAGGCGGGGCTGGGTGTACTGGCCTCGGGGAAGCGGCAACGTGTCGTATCCACCATCGGCGCGAAGGAGGGCGAGCCGCCCGTAGAGCTGGCTCTGCCCCGGCACGAAGATCAGCGTCCCGTCCGGTGTGGTCGCGTACTGCGCGAACCCGAACCCCTCCTCGATCCGGATCCCGCTCACCACGGCGACTGGTCCACCGCGGATTTCGCGTTTCTTCACGTCGAACGGGAGTGCCATCAGCACGCCATCGCCGGAGCCAAAAACCAGATGCCCGCTCGAGACATACTTGGGACTGGCGCCGAGCAGCAGGTCCTCGAGCTTGACCGAGTCGAGGGGAATGACGCCGCGCCGCGTGATCGCGAACATGGCCGTGTCACGGAGCGAGAGCAGCGCGAGCTGTCCCGAGCTGAGGTGACCAACGGCCCACTCACCGCCGGGAAGCAGCTCGGGGGCGCCGAACTGTGAACTGAGCACGATGCTCGAGTCGCGACTGCCATCGGCGGCGATCCGCCGCATCTGGAATCCGTCCTGCTCGAAGAGCAGGATCTCGTCATCCGTCCGCCACACCGCGCCAGCGGGGCGCTCGACGGTGGTGAGCGTCACCGGGGCGCCACCGGAGGTGGGGACCTTGCGGAGCTGGTTCCCGGAGAAGTATCCGATCCAGCGCCCGTCAGGGGAAAAGAAGGGGTAATAGGCGCCTTCGGTCCCCGGCAACGCGAAGGCCGAATCGCGGGAGAGGGGACGCACGGCGAGCATGGTGGCGCCGCCCTGGAGCGAGGTGTAGGCGAGCCGGTCCCCCGCGGGCGCCACCGCGATCGCGAGCTGCCATATGCCGAGCGGCCCGGGTCCGGTGAGCGCGAGCGGAGCCCGGGTCGGCAACATCAGGTTCCAGTGCCGCGTCAGGCTGCCGGTGGTGGCGGGAGGCGCCGCAAGCTGGCGACCGATGAGAAGGCCGAGCGCCAGTGCGGTGACACCAACGATGGCGGAGATGGCGAGGGGATGTCCTGGCTTCTTCTGCGTTGTCCTGATCCGGGCCGAGGTGCGCAGGGTCGGCCGGCGCATCGCCTCGGCGAGCTCGCCCGCGCTCTGGAATCGGTCGGCCGGAATCCGCTCCAGCGCGGTGTGCACCGCGGCGGCGAGATGCTCCGGAACGTTCGGCCTCGTCCGGGTAACCGGCGGAGGGTCGGTCGTGATGAGCGCCGAGAGAATGGCCTGGGCCGTGGGTCCGGTGAACGGCGGACGTCCGGCGAGCATTTCGTAGGCCGTTGCCCCGAGCGAGTAGATGTCGGTCCGTCCGTCGATGTGGCCTTCACCCGATGCCTGCTCCGGGCTCATGTACTGAGGCGTTCCCACCGAAAGTCCCGTTTCGGTCAGCCGTGTTCCGACGGCTTGCGAGAGCGCCAGCGCGATGCCGAAGTCGGCGACCATCGCCTGGCCGTCGTGGAGAAGGATGTTCTCCGGCTTGATGTCGCGGTGGATCACGCCCTGGCGGTGCGCGTAGTCGAGCGCGCCGGCCACGGCCGCGGTGATCTCGATGGTGTCATCGACCGGCAGCTGCTTCTCCCGGTCCAGCCGCCCGCGCAACGACTCGCCCCGCATGAAGGGCATGACATAGTAGAGCTGCCCGTTGGCGGTGCCCGAGTCGATCAGTCCGAGGATGTGGGGGTGGTGCAGGTTGGCGGTGACTTCGATTTCCTTGAGGAAGCGATCGCCGCCGACGATGGCGACGAGCTCCGGTCGCAACACCTTGATGGCAACCTTGCGATGATGGCGGAGGTCGTCGGCCAGGTAGACCGAGGCCATGCCCCCGCTACCGATCAACCCTTCAATGCGATATCTGCCTTCCAGCCCGGATACGAGTGCCTCGGGAAGACTCATCGAACACCATTGACGAGTGACGATTGTGTGGGGCGACCCCTAAAGGTCGATCACTGATCGTCAATCGTCAATCGTCAATGCGTATTGCGGCCCGCTTCGAAAAGGAACCAGGTCCGACGCTCGCCTTCGTCGAGCCAGATCTCGATCATCGAGGCGGTCGCGACGTCGTGATGCTTTTCGCAGAGCTGGTGCGCGCTGCGCAGGGTCACGGCCATCGCCTTGTTGTCCTCCATGAGCTCGGCCAGCATGTCCTGGGGCTCAACGAATGGTTCGTTGTTGTCGCGGATGCGCTGGAACCGTGCGATCTCGGCTATCGAGTGCAGCGTCATTCCGCCGATCTTCCGCACCCGCTCGGCCACCGCGTCGGTCATCGCGAACAGCTGTCCCGCCTGCTGATCGAAGAGCTTGTGGTAGTCCCGGAAGTGGGGCCCGCTCACGTGCCAGTGGAAGTTCTTGGTCTTGACGTAGAGCGCGAATACGTCGGCCAGGATCGCGTTCAGGGCGTAGCTGATGTCACGTGTGGCGACCGGCTTGAGATCGGTGGGCGTGAGCAGGGGCGCTTCACGCTTCCGTACCACGACCTGGTGCGGCTTCGATGTCTTCGTTTTCATGTGTGCCTCCCCTCGGGCTTAGCCCGCGGCGGGGGCGATTGTTCCGGACAGGCCGTGCGCTTCGAGAAATTCCCGGAGGATTCCGGCGAACAGCGCGGGACGCAGGATGCTGACTCCGTGGCCGAGGCCCTTGAGCCGACGGATCTCGGCGCGCGGATTGGCCCGGCGGACGCGGGGCTCGCCCAGCACGTGCGCCCAGTCCTTGCTCCCGTTGAGGAGGAGCAACGGCGGCTTGAACGATGCGAGCACGGGCCTGAAGTCGACCTTCCGAAGCTCCTCGACGGCGACGGCAAACACTCCGGGCGTGATACCATCGGCCAGGATCGCTGCCGCCGACTCCGGATACTCGCGCCGGATGTTCGCCTCGAGCCGGGTCTTGAGGGATTCGGGAGACAGCAACCTGGTGAGGGCCATCTGCGCCTTGAGGGCGAGGATCACCGGTCCCTGGAAGTTGCCGGTACATCCGCCAAGGACGGCGCCCTTGAGTTGGTCACCCAGCGCGGACCCGGACGCAAGGGAGATGTATCCGCCGAGCGAGTCACCGGCGAGGACGATTGGCGTGGGAGCGAGCTGCTTCGCGAGATCGGTCACTGTCGCGATCGCGGCCGCGAGAGTGAATTTCTCCCCCACCCGCTTGCCATGGCCGGGGAGATCGGGAGTCAGGACGTTGTAATCGCGGGAGAGATCGGCGGCGATCGGGGCCCACATGCCGCCGTTCAGGACGGCACCATGGACCAGGATGAGCGCGGGCGGCATATCTGGCGATCTCGCGATCGAGCGATCTGGCGATCGAAACTGCCTGCACAATCGCCAGATCGCCAGATCGTCAAATGGCTAGATGATCACGGCGCCTTCGTGGCCGTCATGGTGCCGTTGACGACCTCATCGCCCTTGGCGGACTTGTAGGTCGCCACGACGCTGCCATGAAGCTCGTCGCCACCGCGATGGCTGGCGGTACGGATGGTGACCTTGACGCCCTTGCGGATGAGGCTCTCGTACTCGGCCGACACCGCGATCAGGCTGTCGCCCGACATCGAAAGCGTGAGCGGCACAGGGTCGCGGCCGGCCGCGTTCATCGTGCCGGTACCGTCGGCGTTGAGGATGAGCTGGGTCTCGACCGGCTTCTCGGTGCCGGTCATGCTGGTGGTCGCGTTCCAGGTGCCGGCGAAGTCAGCGACGGTCGGCGCCGGGGGCGGCGGAGGCGGCGCGGCTGGTTCGGGAGCCTTCTCTTTCGGCGCGCAGGCCAGAAGCAGCAGGGACGCGGCCAGGACGGCGGAGCGCATAGTCACTCTCTCAATGGGGGATGGGTGGACAGCCGCGGGGAATCTACGTGGTTCGTACCCGCCCGCTAGGAGTGCCTTTTCTCGAAGACGAGCCGCAACCCACTTCCGCGCGGAATGGCCTCGGTGGAGCGGCACACCTGGGGAACCCAGATCAGCTCCCGATCCCGCTCAACCACTGGCCAGCCTGACCGCTCCGCCCGGGCCAGGCGAACATCCTGCATGCAGCGGACGACCAGTCGTGAGCCTACCCCACCCAGTGGCCGGATGCGGTCGCCCGGCCGCCATGCCCGAATGGTGTAGGTCGAGGGTTCGAGCCACGCGACGCTGGTCACCCGCTCCTGCCGCTCGGCCGGAACTCCAGGGCTCCAGGTCACCTGCCACCCATCCCACTCGTCCGCGCCGGACTCGCCACGGATTGTCAATGCAGACGGCTCGGCTGGCTCGGTGAATGGCGCCATTCGCACCGACACGCGGCCGAAGTCGAAGCGGGCTTCCCATCCGTCCGTGAGATCCACGCTACGCCCGGAATGATGAAGCTCGATCATTCGCGTCACGCGCCCCGCGCTTCGCGCCCCGAACACCAGTCCGTGTCGTCGCGCGACCGCTTGAAAGACAGTGGAGATGAGCGCGTCCGGCTTGCCACGAAGCGAACGCGCATCGAACCGGAATCCTTCCCCTTCCCGCTCGACCTCGATGCCGAGGAGCTCGACCACGGCGTCCCACGCGAGGCGATCGGTCGCGGCCTGGCCGGCGAGTCCAAGAAGTCGCTGGTCGAGGGCGGCGACGTGTTCCCGCGCCGCCGGAATAAGCTGGTTGCGAAGCCACGACCGCAGGTGCTTCGGGTCCTGATTGGCCGGATCGTCCCAGCCGCTCACGCCGAGGGACGAGAGCCAGGCCCGGATTTCATCGCGCCCGAACGGGAGAAGCGGACGCACCAGCCTCCCCGAGACCGTTGCAATGCCCGCCAGCCCCGCCGGACCACTGCCCTTGAGGACTCGCATGAGCACGGTCTCGACCTGGTCGTCGCGATGATGCGCCGTGAAGAGCCAGGCCTTCCGCTTGCGCGCGAGATCGCGAAGCCAGCGATAGCGGGCTTCGCGCGCGCGCGTCTCGCTCGCATCGGGACCGAGCGCGAGGGAGACCATCTCGAAGGAGAGGTTCAGGTGCGCGGCAGCCCGTCCCACTTCCGCGGCGACCTTGGCGCTCTCAGGGTGAATGCCGTGGTCGACGTGCGCCACGATCAACTCGAAGCTGCTCGCGACTTCGCGCATGAGGTGCAGCAGCGCGAGCGAGTCGGGACCTCCGGACACGGCGACGACGACCGGGCCAGGCTCGAGATTGAGCCCGGCGAGGTGCTTCGCGAATCTCCCCGGGAGGTCGCCCATCTCAGCCCCCGACGCGCTTGACCTTGTAGCCCAGGCCGGTAAGCTCGGTGACGAGCCGGTCGCGATGGTCGCCCTGGATCTCGATCACGCCATCACGCACCGTCCCGCCGGTCGCGCACTTCTTCTTGAGCTTGCTCGCCAGGTCGGCCAGCTCCGAAGAACGAAGCGGAACGCCGGTGACGATGGTCACCCCCGCTCCCTTGCGCCCCCTGGTTTCACGGCCGACCCGGACGATCCCGTCGCCCCGCGTGGGCTCGTCCCGCTTGCAGGTACACTCGGTCATCGGCCGGCGGCAGGCCGGACACATGGAGCCGTGGTGGCTGGAGTAGATCAAGGCCATGCCTAAAAAAAAGACCTGAAGACCTAAAGTCCTATGGTCCTATGCACCGACCGTCCGAACCAGCTTCGCGGTGGTGACCACTTGCCCGGTGTGGCGGGAGGCGTGCTCGGCGGCGTGAAACAGCAGTCCGAGGACATTGGAGGGAAGCCGGTCGCGTCCTACCTCACGCGGATCGATAAGGCTCTCCTCCTTCGTGGCGCGGAGCTGGGCGATCGCGATATCGATGGTCTGGTTCCACTTCGTCACCAGGTCCTCGAGCGCAGGTCGGACCTCGGAGAGCCTGGCTTCGGTCGCGAGCGTGGCCCGTTGCTCGGGGGTGAGTGAGTCACCGCGCGCGTACGTAAAGAGCCGGTCCGTTGCTCCAGAAAGGTGCGCGACGTGGAAGCCAACGGTCGCCGATCCACCAGGGGACTGCCACACCTGCTCAGGCGTGAGGCCATCGACGGCCCGAGCCACATCTTCCTGCGACATCAGAAGCGCGTGCGCCACAGGCTGAAGGAGAGGAGGCACTCCCGGAACTGGGCCGCGCAACCAGGGTTCGGTCATAGAAGCTTCGGTCCTTTAGGTCGTTAAGTCTTTCGGTCGTTCGAAAGGTTCCATATGCACAAGGACGTCCCCCACCGCTGGCGCCGCACTCATGATCCCGGCCTTCACGGTGTGGCCAAGCTCATGGGCATCATGCAGGGATAGCATGGGATCCGCCTGCACATGGATCTCGAACAGCCAGCGTGGCCCAGATTTCCTGCCGCGCAGCTTTTCGGTGGCGAGCACCCCCGGGACCGACATCGCCGCCATGGTCACCCGCTCGAGCAGGTCGCGGTCGGGAGCGCGGTCCATCATCTCGTCCACGACCGGCTTGAGAATGCGAATCCCATTGTACAGGATGATGAGAGCGGCGAACACCGCGGCATAATCGTCCGCGCTCTCCCACCCCTGCCCCCCAATGAGGGCGATGCTGATCCCGATGAACGCCGCCGCCGAGGTGATGGCATCACTTCGATGGTGCCACGCATCGGCCGCGACGGCGGTGCTCTCGATCTCCGTCGCACCCTTGAGGACGAACCGGAAGAGTGCCTCCTTCACGAGTATGACAGCGACCAGGACGATCAGGGTATAGGGCGCAGGCAGGTGGTGCGGCGTGATGATTTCCTTCACCGACGCGACGCCGATCGCGATCGCCGCGCCGACGAGCATCAGCGCCACGATCGCGGCCGCGAGCGCCTCGGCGCGGCCATGCCCGAAGGGATGTGACTCGTCGGGCTCGCGCGCGGCGATCGCCACACCACCCCAGACGACCAGGCTGGAGAACAAATCCGCGAAGGACTCGGTCGCGTCGGCGATCAGGGCGTAGGAGTTGCCCAGGACGCCAGCCGCGAGCTTCGTCGCGGCGAGGATTCCGTTGACGAGGAGTCCGATCTGGGCAAGACGAATACCGCGATGCGTCGCCATCCGCCGACCCTACCTGGCGAGCCCGACCGATGCGGCCACCAGTCGCCCCAGCTCGCGCCGGAGAGAGTCCCTGACCGGTGCGAATCGAGCGACCCGCGCAATGTTCCGCGTCTCGAGCGAGTCCGCCGCGAGGTCGTACAGCTCGTCTTCGTCCGGGTGCTTGAGCCAATGGATGTACTTGTACCTCGCCGTTCGCACCGCGCGGTAATCCATGTCGAGCAGGTGCGGAAAGGGATTCTCGTAGGCATCGGACTCGACCAGCAGCGCCCGTTGCCACGCGCCACCCTTGAGCAGGGGAACCAGCGACCGTCCCTGCATCAGCCGGTCCCTCGGCAGGCCCGCGAGCTCGAGCATCGTAGGCGCGACGTCGACCGTCGAGACCAGGGACGACGGCCGGAGGCCGGCGCGGACGAGGGGCGGATACCGGACCAGCAGCACGTTCCGGATCGCCTCCTCGTACGGCAACCGGCGCTCCGTTGAGAGACCGTGCTCTCCGAAGAAGAAGCCGTTGTCGCTGGTCAGGACAATGACGGTGTTGTCGAGCCGACCCTGCTCCTCCAGCACCGCGAGGATCCGTCCGAGGCTCTCATCCACCGCGAGCAGCATTTCTGCCCGCTTCCGGATCATCGCGTCGTCGGTGGGCGGCGTCGGAATCGCTGCGCTGTCGCTGAAAGGACCGGGACCGGCCAGCCGTGCGAGCGCCCGCCTGACCGCGGGCCTGTCGATCAGGTCTCCGAGGGTCGTCGCCTGATTCGCCCGGCGCGGATACGCCTTGCCGTCGTAGCGGCCGAGATGTCGTGGCGCGGGGACATAGTTGTCCTGCGATCCTGGCGCGACCGACGCGTCATTGAGCTGGGTGATATCGGGATGGATCGCCTTGTGGGCCAGGTACACCAGGAAGGGCGCGTCTCGGGCGCGCCTGAGAAAGTCGACCGCGCGATCGGTGAGCAGATCGGTGGTGTAACCCTCGACGGTATGGAGCCTGCCGTCCTCGAAGAATTCGGGATTCACCGAGCGTCCCTGCCCCGGCTGCGCCACCCAGTAGTCGAAACCGGGTCGCGGCGTCGGATCGTTCCCCATGTGCCACTTGCCGAGAAACGCGGTGCGATACCCGGCGCGCTGCAGGGCCTGGGGAAATGTCCTCAGCTCGTGACTCGCCTTGTCGCGCGCGATGTTGTCGACGATGCCGTGGGTCGAGGGATACTGCCCGGTGAGCAGCGTCGCGCGATTGGGCGAGCAGAGCGCCACGGCGTGACAGGCATTGCGAAACCAGGCCCCTTCGGAGGCCAGGCGGTCGAGGTTCGGCGTCTCGACGAACGGATGGCCGGCCGCGTGGAACTCGTCCCACCGGAGGTCGTCGACCACCACGACGAGAAAGTTGGGACGACTCTGCGCTTCCGCCCGGGGAACGGACGCGGTGGCAAGCACCGTCAGCCCGAGGGAGCAGAGCGAGCGGGGAATGTCCTGCCTCATCGGCCGAGGGTGAAGGCGCCGGCCAGTCCTAGCTCGTGGTTGAGCACCTCGAGCTCCTCGGGCAATACCTGCAACCGGTCCGACTTCAGGAACGCGAGTATCTCGGCCTGGCTCCATTCCTTGATCGTCAGCATGTCGGCGACGCCGGCCCGGAACCCGGCCTCGTCCCACACCGGCACCCCGTCCTCGAGCGCGGGGATCGGGCGCGCGCGCGCCATCGTATTCACCATCTCGGGTGTGAGCGGCTCGACGATCCCGAGCATCCCCTTGAGCTGCTCCACCATGGTGAGGCCCGCGACATACGACGTCTTCCAGGTCCACGACTTGAGCGCGCGGGCCGGATGCGGCAAGGTGGCTTCGCGCTCGAGCCAGGAGGAGATGAAGTTCGCGATGAGGTCCGATTCCGGATAGCGGAGTCCGCGGATCGGCCACTGGTTGGTGAACACCGCGAGGGCAAAATCCTGCCGGGGATAGGCCATGTAATTGTTGGTCCACCCGAACATGTGCGCCCCCGCGTGGCCGAACCGGAAGGTGGCCTTCGCGGTATCCCGAAGCGCCCAGACCAGTCCAACGCCACTGGTGCTGTCGAGCTTCACCTGCATCGCGAGCATCGTATCGACGGTCTCCGGCTTGAGCAGCTGGTAGCCGTTGTAGCTCCCATGGTTCATGTAGGCCAGCAGCACGCGGATGTGATCGCCGGGCGTGGTCACCACCGTGCCGGCGGGGAAATCCGCGAAGTACACCGGGGGCGTCGGGATCCTGAGCGCGCCCAGCCTGGCGTACCCGGTGGAGAGGTTGACCCAGATGTCCGGGCGAATGTGGGCCTTGTCCTGCACCGGGGGATACTGGGTCGAGGTCATTCCCAGCGGGTAGATGATGTGGTTCTGGACGTACTCCGAGAACGTGAGGTGCTCGGGGTTGGTAACCTCAACCAGGTAGCCCAGGGTCGCGATGCCGAAATTCGAGTAGGAGTACCGCTCGCCCGGCTTGGCGAACCATCGTGGCACCCAGGTCTGGCCGTAGAACTCGAACTTCTCCTTCGGGTAGTCGTCCTTGAGATGCCGGCCGAGCGGAGGTGGCGTCGCGAAGGTGCTGCCGGCGGTGTTGCCCGAGAGCCCGCTCCGGTGGGTGAGCAGGTCGCGAACGGTGATGTCGCGCCCGCCGAGCGGGTTCCTGATCTGGAAATCCTTGAGGTACTTGTTGACCGGTTCGTCGAGACCCAGCGCGCCGCGCTCGACCAGCTGCATCACGGCGGTCGCAGTGTAGGTCTTCCCCATCGACCCCGAGTGGGTGACCGTCGCGGCCGTCATGGGGGTCTTCTTCTCCAGGTCCGCGAATCCGAATCCCGCTTCCCAGATGACCTTGCCGCCCCGGGCGAGCGCAAGGTTCAATCCTGGTGTGCCCTCCTGCCGGACCACCTGGGGAATGAACTGCTTCAGCGCCTGGACCAACCGCTGATTGACGTCACCCTGTGCCACGACCATGTCGATCGGCGTCGCGGTCAAGGCGACGGCCGCGAGGGCAGGCAGAAGTTTGCTTAGAGCGGTCATTTTCACTCAGGCTCCCCAGACGCGCGACCAGACCCGAAGCCAGTTCCCGCCCATCACCTTGTCGATGTCGGGCTGCGACCATCCCCGCGCCTTGAACGCCGCCACCACGTTGGGAAGCTCCGCAGCGGTCTCGAACCCCTTCACGTAGTACCAGGTGCCGTCGCCGATCATGTCCCGGGTGATGACTTCGCGGTTGACAGCCTCATAGACCAGCGGCAGGCCGTCGACGAAGTCGGGACCCAGCCCGATGTGGTCAACGCCCACGCGCTTCCGGACATACTCGAACTGCTCGATGTACTTCTCCACCCCGACGCGTGGGCTGCTTCCGGTGTCCCGCCGACTCCGCACGTGAAAGTCGTTGACCGCCGTGAGACCGACGACACCGCCGGTTCCGGCGATCGCATCGATCAGGCGGTCGCTGATGCAGCGCGGGTTGTCCGCGATGGCGGCGACATTGGTGTGACTGCAGACGACCGGCAGGCCACTCGTGATCCCGATCGCGTCGAGGCTGGTCTGCTCGCCGGTGTGGCCACCGACGTCGAGAACGATGCGAAGCTTGTGGATTTCCTCGACCAGCCGCTTGCCGGCCCGGGAGAGCGGCGTCGTGGGCTCGAGGCAGCCGCCGCCGAAGACATTCGCGACGTTGTAGGCGATGCCGCAGCTCCGGAGGCCCATCTCATAGAAGGCGCGGAGCGGCGTGTCGACGCTGCCCATCGTGCCATTGAAGGCCGCACCCAGTCCTTCGGCGGATTGCCATCCGTACACGTGCGCGACGCGGCCGTCCGTCCTCGCCTTCCGGATGTCGGCGACAGACTTCGCCTGGACGACTTCCTTACTGTGGGCATCGAGGAACTTGAGCTCGCGGGACCATCCGTTCATTTCGGCCGGACAGCTCGCCATGCCGCAATGAACGCCGCCCGCCTGCTGCGCCTTGAGGTGGGGGAGCCTCAGCCCGCCTGCAATCAGCCCTTCGACCACGATTGCCTGGTCTTGGACGGGCGGACGGGCAGGCGGGCGGGCGGACAGTGGATCGATGAGCGAGGCAGCGCCGAGGGTGGCCATCGCGCCGAGGGCATCTCTCCGATGCATGTGCGCCTCCTTACCAATCAAATCGTGCAGGGTCGAATGGCGTATACAATAGCCCCGCCTTCGGATCAGTCACGAGCTGTGCGATCGCTTCACCCGTGGCGGGCGCGAGGGTCACGCCGAGCATGGCATGCCCGGTCGCGATGTAGAGATTCTTCTGGCCCGGGGCCCGGCCCAGCATCGGCAATCCATCGGGCGTGAGGGGGCGCATGCCCACCCACTCGGTCCCCTCCCTCGGCCCCGGAGGCGTGCGCATGTAGCGGCTGATGCCCTTCCGCAAGCCGCTGATGCGACGGCGATCCAGGTCGAGGTTGATGCCCGACAGCTCCATCGTCCCCGCGAAGCGCACCGCGCCTTCGAACGGCGAGGCGCCGATCTTGGCCTCGCCGAGGTAGAGCGGCCGGGTGAACGACTGGCGGTTCATGGGGACGGTCACGCTGTAGCCCTTGCCCGCCTGGACCGGCAGCGACACACCGAAGTGTTTCGCGATCTGGCCAGTCCACGAGCCGCCGGCAAGGACGATTTCATCGCCTTCCACCGGGCCGCTGGAGGTGACGATGCCGCGCCAGCCCGAGCGGTCACCGAGCGCCCCGGTCACGCCGGCCCCGATCCTGAGCTCGACGCCCATGTCCTTGATGCGCTGGGTATAGCCGGCGGTGAGTGTCTCGGGCCGCACATGGTATTCGTCCCCGACCAGGAAGCCGCCGATGACGCGGTCCGACAGCTCGGGCTCCATCGCGCGCATGGCAGGACCGTCGAGCGCGGTGGGCATGTCGTATCCGACCGCCGTCAGCGGCTTGAACTCCCCGAGAGTCGACTCGAGATACTTCGGCTCGCAGAAGACGTAGAGGATTCCCCGCCGGTGCAGCTCGCAGCGGATTCCATCTGCCTCGAGCGAATCGAAGAGAGCCAGCGTATTGCGATTGAGGTCGGCTGTCGCGCGCAGTCCGTGCTCGAAGTCCCGGCGGTTGCAGTAGCGCCAGAAGCGGAAGAGCCAGCGGGACATCGAGGGAACCGCCCGCGGCGCAATGTAGAGCGGACTGTCGCTCCGCAGCATCCACTTGAGCGAGGTCCACGTCAGGCCGGGTGCGGGGATCGGCGCGCTGATCGAGGGCGAGATCCAGCCCGCATTCCCCAGCGAGCATGCGCCGCCGGGCTCGCCGCGGTCGATGACCACGACTTCGCGGCCCCGCTTCCGCAGGGCATAGGCACAAGCCAAACCGATGACACCGGCACCGACGACAATGGTTCGGGGCAAGTGGAGCTCCGTCGGTTCCGTCGGACCGTCTGACCCTCTGACCGTCTGACCGAGTGATTCTCGAGGTTACGGGGCCTGAAACTAAGTGCGGGCTACCACAGCGGAAGACCTTCCGCCTTGCGCATCTCCAGGCCGATGAGTCGCGCCAGGGTGGGCGCGATGTCCTTCATGTCGATGTCGCCGAGGTTCCGGCCAGGCGCGACGCCCGGGCCCATCACCAGGAACGCACTGCGCATCTCGAGCCGGTCGTTGAAGTACCCGTGGGTGCCGGCCTTGACGCCGTCGGTGACCAGCGGCCCCGTCAGTGCACCGCCCAGCCGGTA
>DATEOL010000020.1:0-3998 GCA_035274025.1 Gemmatimonadales bacterium
TGCACCCCTCGATGTAGTGCGCCTGGCTGCCCTCGTCGCAGATGATCAGCGTGCGCTCGAACTGCCCCATCCGCTCCTGGTTCACGCGGAAGTAGGCCTGCAGCGGCGTGTCGAGGTGCACCCCCTTCGGGATGTACACGAAGGACCCGTCGCTGAACACCGCCGCGTTGAGCGCGGCGAAGAAGTTGTCACTCGAGGGGACTACGGAACCGAGATATCTCCGCACCAGCTCCGGGTGCTCCTGCACTGCCTCGCTGAAGGAACAGAAAATGATTCCCTGTTCGGCGAGTTGGGCCTTATAGCTGGTGCCAACCGAGACCGAGTCGAAGATGGCGTCGACCGCGACTCCCGCGAGCAGCTTCTGCTCGGTGAGCGGGATGCCGAGCTTGTCGTAGGTCTCGCGCAGCTTGGGGTCGAGCTCGTCGAGCGAGCCCAGCGGCGCGTTGGTCCTGGGCGCGGCATAGTACACGATCGACTGGTAGTCGACCGGCGGATAGGTGATGTTCGCCCAGTGATGGGGCTCGGCCATCTTCTGCCACGCACGGAACGCCTTGAGCCGCCACTGCAGCAGCCAGTCAGGCTCCTTCTTGCGCGACGAGATGACCCCGATGACGTCCTCGGTCAGCCCCGGCGGTACGGTGTCGACGTCGATATCGGTGACGAAGCCGTACTTGTACTCACGGTTGACGAGGGTTTCGACGCTGTCCGTCATAAGACGCTAGCTGCTAGCGACTAGCTGCTAGCTGACTCCTTTCGGCGTTACGACGTACTCGCACGACCCGCAACCACTTGGGATGTGGGCGCCGCGATGCACATCGGCTTCCAGTACCTCAGCAAGGAACCGCGCCTCCGCCTCACAAAGTTCCGGGAACCTCTCCGCAACCTGCTGCATCGGGCAGTTGTGCTCGACCAGCATCGGCAGGCCGGATCCGTTCTGCCGCACCTCGGGCATGTACCCCTCGGCCTCGAGGGCGCGGGTCACCGCATGCAGCCGCTCCTGCGGCGTCGCATTCGTCAGCTCGGCGCGCAGACTCTTCGCCAGCTCACGGTACTTGGTCTCCAGTACGCTCACGGCCGCGGCGCGACCTTCGTGCTCGACCACATGATCGAGCAGGCGTCCAACCGCCTCCTCGTATCGGCGGGGGAAGAGAGCATCACCCGCCGGCGTGAGGTGATAACGGTGCGAGGGCGCGCCGACTGCTCCCGCCTGGCGGTCATAGGTCACCAGCCCGGCAGCTTCCAGCTCTTTCAGATGGTGCCGGACCGCGTTGGGGGAGAGGCCGAGGCGCTCGATCAGGGCCCGGGCGGTGAGGCCGGAGCCTCCCTTGAGGGCCAGAACCAGCTCTGCTCGGGGACCCTTGAGACCTAGTGGGCGGGGGTGGGAGTTCGGCTGCGAAACCATCACGGGGGTAATCCTACCCCCGGAGTCGGTGATTGTCAATTCGAGTGGCAATAATGGTGAGAAATGGCGGACAGGCGGACAGGCGGGCGGGCTGGCAGGAACAATGAATTAGATGTAGTACATAATACTACTACTTCAGAGGCCGTCGGTTTCTCCCCGGCAGCCTGCCCGCCTGTCCGCCCTCCCGCCCCCGTCCGGCCTATAGCGGAAAGAGGACCGAATGCCGACCTTAGAAGGGTGCCTATTCACCGAATTCGACTCCTCGGCGACCCGGTCCTCCGGACCCGCTGCGAGCTGATTACAAAGCCCAAGTCCCTGGCTGTCCGGGTTGTGGTCGATGACCTACGCGAGACCCTGCGGGACGCCCAGTCGAGGTTCGGGACCGGCCGGGCTCTGGCTGGGCCCCAGATCGGTGCGCCGGTCCGCATCGTCTACTGCGAGATGGCGCGGCCGTGGGTGCTGATCAATCCAGAAATCATCGAGGTTGGCTCCGACGACTTCACCGTCTGGGACGACTGCTTCTCCTTCCCGAACCTGCTGGTCCGGGTGCAGCGCGCGTGGCGGATCAAGATCCGCTACCAGGACACCAAGGGGGATTCCCACGAAGTCGAGCTCGAGCGGGACATGGCCGAGCTGATGCAGCACGAGATCGATCACCTCGATGGCGTGCTGGCGGTGGATCGACCCCACGGACCACATCCGTTCTGTCTCCGGGAGGAGTGGAACCGGCTCTACACCGAAGCGGACCGGTATAGCTCGCCGGAACCCAGGGCAGCGCAGGAAACCGCGGTACTCATCTAGGATCTAATTGGGGTCAGACCCCAATTAGAACCAGCGACCGATCCGCACAAACAACAGGTCGCGGCCGTCGGACGCGAACCCGTATTCCGCCAGTACCGGACCGACGGGAGTGGCGATCCCCACTCCGGCCCGGATTCCCCCCAGCCATCCCTCTTCGTCGATGAGCGATCCGCCCACCGCGCTGCGGCCGGCGGCGACCAGCAACCGGATCGAGAGCGACGGAACAAGAGCATAGGCGGTCTGGATTCCCGCAAAGGCTTCGCGATCTCCCCGCAGCGCGTGCACCGGGATGCCGGGGAAACCGTCATCGCCACCCAGCGGGAACTGCGACTGAAGCGGGAGGAACTCACCCCACCCAACGTGAGCGCGCGGAGCCAGCGATATGCGGCCGGCGTTGATCTCGGTGGCAAGCTCGGCGTGAGCTCGGCGGAACGTTCCGGACCAGATCGCGTCGGCAAGCACGGCGCTCGCGCCGGGATAGTGCGCAATCCGAACGGCCACTCCACCGCTCGATCCCTTTTCACCGATCGCCCCGGCCAGGGTGGTGTCCGCATCCTTCCAGCCCCGGGCGTCGAAGCCGAGGGCAAGAACCCACTGGTGGGCCAGCTCCCGCTCGAGGCCCACAAAGAGTGCGGCTTCCTGGGTGCTCGGCCGTCCCCGCTCCTGATCAGACTCGTTGTACAGCACGATCTTCTCTTCATTGAGGCGCCCATGAATCGCGGGAGCCACTCGTGAGCGGCCCACACCGAAGTACCTCCGTACGCCGGCGGTGAGATCGGTCTGGAGTCGACTCAGGCCCAGGGTGGAGCTGCCTTCGAAGGCGGTGCCGAAAAGGTGGCGGTCGAGATACATGAGGCCGAGCCGCCCACCCAGGTCGTTGTCATAGGCGAAGGTGAGTCCCGCCATGCGGGGCGCCGATCGAAGCACGCTGACCTTGAACGCGAGGGTATCTCCTCTCCCCTCGGGTCCGAGCCACACGCCACGATAGACATCGTAACTCGCGACCCGTTCGATCTGCTCCCGCAGCCGCGACTCATCGAGCATCACGGGGGGATCGATGCCCAGGATCTGACCGAGCAGGCGAGGGTCGCCGGGGATGCCCCCCTCGACGTCCAGGCCGCTGATGTGGCGTGGCAGCGCGACTGACCTCCTCCGGCCCCGTGGCAGGCAGGACGACCGGGTGAGCATTGAGTCGGCTGCACGACGCCCGCTCGCGCGCAGGCGGTCCATCGCGAGGATCGAGAAGTCCAGATCATCGAAGCCCGTAACATCGGTCCGCACGTACACGTCTTCGGGACCGAGGGAGTCAGCAGCCTGGGTAAAAAGGAACCCCGCCAGTTGCGTTGCGACTTCAAGGGGCCCGATGCCCCGTTCGAGCTGGGCGAGCGATCCCGTCACGTCGGAGACGATCACCCGGGTGGCGCCCTCGCGCCGCGCGATCGCAATCGGAATGTTTGCCGAGGCGCCGCCATCGATCAGCAGCATGGTGTCGATTCCCACCGGAGGAAATGCCAGGGGAATGGATGTGCTCGCGCGAACGGCCAGCGCGAGGTCGCCGGACTGGAGCACGACCGGATCGCGAGTATTGAGGTTGGTGGCGACCGCGCGAAACGGAATGGGGAGAGAATCGAACGACCCGCGGGCAAGGAGATTCCCGCGAAGCAGGAGCGCGGAGAGGAAGCTGTTGGCCTGGCTCTCGTTCGCGGCAGGACTCCTGAGTGAGAAGCCGCGTTCTCCCTGTTCCCAGATGAGCAGGGGGACGAAAGGCCGCCAGGGACGGGGCGGCGGAGCATCC
>DATEOL010000021.1:0-4318 GCA_035274025.1 Gemmatimonadales bacterium
CCTCGGGCGCGGGGCCGCGTCCCGTGCGCGCCTCGGCGATCGCGTCACGCACCGCGGCGACCACGACGTTGCGCGGCGCGACCTTCGACAGCGCCGCGATGGAAGGATCGCGGAGCAGACGATCGACCGAGGGCAGGGAGCGTCTATCCACGACGTAAGGACGGAAGGACGTGACGACGTAACGTGACTCCCAGCGTGTCGCGGCGGGTCGTGTCCACCGGTGGCTTGAGCGAATCCGCCACGGCGGCGCTGTCCGGCTTGGGCGGTGGCCTGGGTGGGACCGTCAGAATCGTCCGGGCGGTTCCCGGTTTCCCGCTCACGGTCCGCACCCCGTGAATCTCGATCAGGTACCTCGTGCTGTCCCGCCACCGCTCGGTCAACCGGACGACCAGCTGATCGAAGAGCGGAGGCTTGGTCTTGAGCGGCTGGTTGAGGGTCGTGTCCTGAACCGGCTTCCGCGCCCCGGTCACCTGGCGCGGCACGCCCACGATGCGCGGTCCCGCGGTGTCGGCCGGCGCGCGTCGCGTCGTGTCTCGCGCCGGTGGCGGCACGGAATCGGGCCTGGCGGCACGGGCCGAATCCGGCTGGGCCGCACGCTTCGCGGAATCATCCGCCTCCCGCCGCGCCTGCATCAGCGAGTCGAAGACCAGCTTCGGAAGGACGAACTCGACCGCCACCGGCGTCGAATCGGGGAGCACCCGGACGACCGCGGAGTCACGGGGGAGGCGCTGGTAGGGATCGAGGGGGCCGGTGAATGAGAGGCTCGCGGTGACGCTGTCGGATGTCGAGGCGGTCTGGATCTTCGCCTCGGTGGTGTCGTGCCGGAACATCCACAGCTCCCCGACGAGTGACTGCGAGGCCGGGATCCGCAGGCTGTCGAACGACTCGCGCAGGTCGCGCTTGTTGTTGCGGTTGGCGTCGAGCACGCCATAGACCACGTATTCGCCGGCTGGCAGGGGAGCGAAATGGAACCTGCCGGTGGAGTCGGCCTGGGTTCGATACACCAGGCTGTCGGGCTGGAGCACGGCTTCGACCAGGGCGTTTCGCGCCGGACGCAGGTTCGACCAGTCGACGACGAGGCCGATCAGCGAATCCGTCGGGATCGGCGCTCCCGTACTGAAGGTCACGACGGTCGACGACCTCCCGGTGTTATTCCGAAGGTCGCGCACGCCGGCGAGAAGCTCCACCCGGTAGATCCGGTTGGGCTGCCACCCTTCACGCGGCTTCACCGTGATCCGGTCCCGGTGCCAGCCGATGCTGGGAACTTCAGTGGTGGGGGAAAGGACGACGAGCCGCTCGAGGTCGCCGGTGCCGAGCCCGAAGTTGGGCTGGCCACCCTCCGACACGACTTCGTTGAAACGGAATTCCACGGGGCCCTCGAAGTCGGCCACGACCACCAGGGATTCCGGCGTGGTGCCGAGCAGCAGCGGAGGGCGATTGTCGGGGGGACCGCCCGGAGGGGCGGCGATGCGAGCGCACGCCGCGAGGCCCGCGATCAGAACGGCGGCGCGCCTCACCCCGCGCAGCCGAGCTGGGCGCGTTTCCGGCGCAGCGTCTCGGCTTGCTCGCGCCATGACCCGAGCTTCTCGCGCTCCTTCGCCACGATGGCCTCGGGCGCGCGGCTGGTGAACTGCTCGTTCGCGAGCTTGGTCTGCTGGCTCGCGATGAGCTGGGTGAGCCGCTCGAGCTCGGTGCCGAGCCGGGCGCATTCACGCTCGACGTCGATCAGGTCACCGAGGGGCACGGTGACCGTGGTGCCGTCCTGCAGCACGGCATGGGCCGCGCCCTGAGCGTGGCCCTCGCCGCCGGTGCCGAGGGCGGAAGCCCTGGCGAGTCGCCTGATGGTCCCTTCCTCCGCGGTCATCGCGCGGCGCGCGACCTTGCTTGCGTCGGTGATGCTCACGCGTATGGCCTGGCCCGGCTGCACCGCGTACTCCGCGCGAATCGAGCGGACCGCACCCACGATCTCCTGCACTATCCCGAACTCGGCCAGCGCGGCAGCATCGGCCGCGCGCGCATCGGCGACCGGCCAGGGACCGGACTCGATCGACGCATTCGCGGCGTGGCCGGGCAGGCGTTGCCAGAGCGTCTCGGTGATGAAGGGCATCGCGGGATGGAGCAGCCGGAGCGACACGTCGAACACCCGCGCGAGCACCGCGCGGGCGACATCGCCGCCGGGCTGGTCGCCGTAGAGGCGCGGCTTCACCTGCTCGATGTACCAGTCCGCGAGGTCACTCCAGAGGAAACGGTAGGCCGCACCGACGGCCTCATTGAGACGATAGCGCTCGTATGCCTGCGTCGTCTCCCGGACGGCGGCGTCGCAGCGCGCGATGATCCACCGGTCGGCGAGGGCCAGCTCTTCCCCCCGGACCACATTGGGATACTTGCCCGCGAGCGGGCGCACCGGCCCGTCGAGGTTCGACAGGATGAAGCGGCCGGCGTTCCAGAGCTTGTTGGCGAAATTCCGGCCCGGACCGAACGAAGTCTCGAGATCGCTCGGGTCGAGGATCACGTCGGTGCCGACGGCGGCACCCGACAGGACCGCGTACCGCAGCGCGTCGGCGCCGAACCGCTCGATCACCGCGAGCGGGTCGATCCCGTTGCCGCGCGACTTGCTCATCTTCTGGTGCTTGGGGTCGCGCACGATGCCGGTGAGATACACCGTGGTGAAGGGCAGGCTGCCCATGCAGTCCAATCCCGACATCACCATGCGCGCGACCCAGAAGAAGATGATGTCCGGGCCGGTCACCAGCACGTGACCGGGATAAAAGCGCGCGAGGTCCTTCGTCCTGTCGGGCCAGCCGAGGCTGCTGAACGGCACCAGCTGCGACGAGAACCAGGTGTCGAGCACGTCGTCATCCTGGCGCAGCGGGCCATGGCATCCCTTGCACTCGTACAGGTCGGTGACGCTCGCGGTCCGGGTGCCGCACCCGTCGCAGTACCACACCGGAATGCGATGGCCCCACCAGATCTGGCGCGAGATGCACCAGTCGCGAATGCCGGCCATCCACTGGTCATACACCGGACCCCAGCGCTCCGGCACGAACGAGAGCGTGCCGTTGCGATAGGCCGCGAGCGCGGGTTCGGCGAGCCGCTGCATCCGCACGAACCACTGGTCGGAAAGCCGGGGCTCGACCACGGTGTCGCAGCGATAGCAGCGACCGACCGCGTGGGTATGCGGCTCGGACTTGACGAGCAGCCCTTCCGCTGCGAGCTCCGCGATGACGCGCGTCCGCGCCTCGAGGCGATCGAGTCCCTGGAAGCGATCGGGCACCGTCTCGGCCATCCGCGCTTCCGGCGTCAGCACGTCGATCGAGGGCAGGCCGGTGCGCGCGGCAATCTCGAAGTCGAGCGGGTCGTGCGCGGGCGTGAGCTTCACCGCGCCGGTGCCGAACTCCTTGTCGACCGCGTCATCCGCCACGATCGGGACCGCGCGGCCGGTGAGCGGCACCAGCACCCGCTTCCCGAGCAGCGTCGCGTAGCGCGGATCCTCGGGATGCACCCCCACGCCGGTATCACCGAGGATGGTTTCGGGACGGGTGGTCGCGACCTCGATCGCGCCGCTGCCGTCCTCGAGCGGGTAGCGGACTCGCCAGATGGTGCCGCTGGTCTCCTGCTTCTCGGCCTCTTCGTTCGAGAGGGCCGTGAGGCAACGAGGGCACCAGTTGATGATGTACTTGCCGCGATAGATGAGGTCCTTCTGGTACCAGGCCACGAACGTCTCGCGCACCGCGCGCGAGAGCTGGTCGCTGAAGGTGTAGTAGGTCCGGGACCAGTCGCACGACGCGCCGAGGGCACGGATCTGCTGGAGGATGACGCCACCGGTGTCGCGCACGTACTCGCGCACCCGCTCGACAAAGGCGTCGCGGCCCACATCGAAGCGCGTCGTGCCTTCCTTGCCGAGGATCCGCTCCACCATGTTCTGGGTGGCGATGCCGGCGTGATCGGTCCCCGGGATCCACTCCACCGCGCGCCCGCGCATCCGCTCGAAGCGGATCAGGGTGTCCTGGATGGTGAGGTTGAGCCCGTGACCCATGTGCAGCCGGTCGGTCACGTTGGGCGGCGGCATCATGACCACGTAGGGGTCAGGGTCGCCGGTGGGCTCGTTCCTCCATCCGCGCGCCTGCCACCACTGGTACAGCGCGCGTTCGGTCTCGGCCGGGTTGTACTGCGGCGGAAGCGGCTCGCTCATGCGGGGAGAAGGGCGTCCGACTCCGCTGCCTGCTCGACGTCATCCTCGCCGCGCACGGAGAGTCGGTTGGTCACTTCGATGGCCGGGGCGGCGCCAGTCGCGACGCGGAATGCCCGGGCACGAACG